>NZ_JAEHBN010000095.1:0-241 GCF_016483605.1 Bacillus cereus group sp. N11 | reverse complement strand
AATTGGAAGCACTGTTCATAATTGAAGATATTACTTCATCACGAACACCAGTGCAGGAGGTCATCGTTTCCGTATGGATCCAAGTGTTAGGTGTAAAAAATATTAGTGTTCAGGATTCCTTTTTTGAAATCGTTGGTCACTCACTACTAGCTACTCAAGTAGTTTCCCGTTTACAGGAAATCTTTCAAATCGAATTACCAGTACGGGAACTATTTGAGTATGCAACGGTGGAGTCACTGGC
>NZ_JAEHBN010000094.1:0-241 GCF_016483605.1 Bacillus cereus group sp. N11 | reverse complement strand
GTTCGAGGTGGAAGCATGGTGACATGTGGAGCTGACGAATACTAATAGATCGAGGACTTAACCATATAATATGAAGCAATGTTATCTAGTTTTGAAAGAATATAAAAAACTTGTTGACTTTAAAAGTTAAATAAGTTACAATAATTCTTGTCTTAAATGAATACAGTCTGGTAATGATGGCAGAGAGGTCACACCCGTTCCCATACCGAACACGGAAGTTAAGCTCTCTAGCGCCGATGGT
>NZ_JAEHBN010000093.1:0-242 GCF_016483605.1 Bacillus cereus group sp. N11 | reverse complement strand
AACATTGATCAAACTCTATCAGAGCTGGTATATATTACGTAAGCAGAACAAAGACAACTATTAAAAGAATGGAATCATAATGCTATATCCTATCCACGTGAGAATGTGATTCATAAACTATTCGAAGAGCAAGTAAATCGTACGCCTGACGCGCTGGCAGTGGAAGATGAAACACACAAACTAACATATCGACAGCTGAATGATAGAGCAAAGCATTAGGCCCAGTATCAACAGAAAGGTGG
>NZ_JAEHBN010000092.1:0-242 GCF_016483605.1 Bacillus cereus group sp. N11 | reverse complement strand
GGTTGGCTTGTTTTCTTAATTACGCTTCTTTGATTTATTGTCCTTCAAACAGAAAGTGTGCTCAATTTATTAGATCCGTACGTAGCTGATGATGCAATGTACTTAATTGAAGTAAACGTAGATAAAGTTGTAAATGAGAAAAATGGTGGTTTATTATCATTTGGTTTACTGTCGATGCTAAGGTTTGCTTCAAATGGAGTAAATCCGGTTATGAATGCTTTTAACAGTGCGTATGATGTAAC
>NZ_JAEHBN010000091.1:0-243 GCF_016483605.1 Bacillus cereus group sp. N11 | reverse complement strand
CCCCCCCCCCCTTTTTTTTTTTAATGTTACTGGGTCCACCGAGATCTTAATTCTACTAGTGGTCGGCTTGGTAAGATGTGTTTTAGAGTCTGTACTGGACCTACTGGACCTCGAGGTAACACGGGCGCTACCGGCGCTACTAGACCTACTGCACTCGGTGGTACCACGCTCCGTGCCCCCGCGACCGGACAAGCTCGCGTATGGCGTAAGCAGCTGGCTAAACAAGAGGCGGGGCGGGGGGGG
>NZ_JAEHBN010000090.1:0-243 GCF_016483605.1 Bacillus cereus group sp. N11 | reverse complement strand
CGCCCTCCCCCCCAGCCCCCCCCGCCGCCCCCGGCGAGCCTGGGGAGACGGGACCGCCAGCCCCTCCAGGTCCCACCGGGGCCACTGGGGCTACTGGACCTCAAGGTATTCAAGGTAACACGGGTGCTACTGGTGCCACTGGACCTCAAGGTATTCAAGGTCACCCGGGTGCTACGGGCGCTACCGGGCCTCCAGGGGCTCCAGGTCCTGCAGGAGCTGGCGGACCTGCAGGGGCTACAGGGC
>NZ_JAEHBN010000089.1:0-245 GCF_016483605.1 Bacillus cereus group sp. N11 | reverse complement strand
ACCCTCAAACGGCTTGCAAGCGTGCATTTTGGAATTTCCCATGACATAGCGCTTAATTCTTGCATAAATGCGTCTTTTTTCGCAGGGTTCCAAAGTGTAGGGATTTTTTTAACTGCGCTGCTTGTTTTTACGGGTTTACTCTTTCCTACAATTCTTCACTCCAAATCGAGGTTTTCAATTCTGTAATCCATCTCGGTACCTCCTTTATTAGCACTTTGGAAGGAAATTTTCGGAAAGGCTTTTAA
>NZ_JAEHBN010000088.1:0-245 GCF_016483605.1 Bacillus cereus group sp. N11 | reverse complement strand
TGATTTTCGCCCAGCCGTTTGCTTTTCCTAGTACTGTTACTTTTTCACCATTTTTTAGGGTTCCTAGAACCGAGCTACTTGTATTTGCCGCACTTCTTACTCGTAAGCTTGTCGCGTTAATCGTTCCTACTTCTTGCGTTCCATTCGTAATGTCTTCCGCTGGCTTTCCTTCTTGTTTTCCTGCTTCTAACTTCACAAACTCTAACGAAACATAGCCTTCTTTTCCTTGATAGCTGATTTTCGCC
>NZ_JAEHBN010000009.1:0-248804 GCF_016483605.1 Bacillus cereus group sp. N11 | reverse complement strand
GCATATGATGCCGAAGGAAATGCATATAAGTATGAAGTGAAAGAACAACCAGTGAATGGATATAAATCAGAGGTACATGGTTATGACATCACGAATACAAAAGATCCAAGTACAGATCCAAAAGATCCAAGTACAGATCCAAAAGATCCAAGTACAGATCCAAAAGATCCAAGTACGGATCCAAAAGATCCAAGTATAGATTCAAAAAATCCACCTACTCAAGAAAATTCTAAGACATCAGTATGGCTTCCTAAAACAGGTGGAACATCAATGGATATGATTTCATATATTGCTGGAATGTTGTTATTGGCTTTAGGTGGATTTGTATTTGTTCGTCAACGAATGAGATAAAAAGACTTGTTATGTTGGTTTGAATTATAGCTTGATCAAAGTATTGCTGTAAATATTGATTTTATAAATAGAGGAGACCCACACATTTTGAAAAAAGTTTGATCAAAATGTGTGGGTCTTAATTTTAGATTTCTTAAGTTTTTATAATCAATTGTGTTTTTTGTGTTTACTTTCATTTAATCCACCCTCAGAGAGTAGATATAGGTAGATCTATATTGACTGTTGTTCCTTTTCCTACTTCACTTTCAATAAATATCTTTCCTTGGTGCTTCTCAATAATTTTATAACAGATCATTAATCCTAAACCGATACCATTTTCTTTGAGACTATAGAATGGTTCTCCTAGGTAAGGTATACGTTCCTGTTCAATTCCACACCCATAATCAGTAAATTGAATGTTTACTTGATTTTGATCAGGTGCATATTCGATTTGAATCAAGATTTCCCCTCCCATTGAAGTTGCCTCAATTGCATTTTTTAAGATATTTATAAAAGCTTGCTTTAATTGATTACATTCACAAAGTATGAATGAAGTATCAGATGTAAACTGAGTTTTAATTTGTATGCAATTCATTGTCGCTTGAGGTTCAAGTAAAATTACAACTTGCTTCATTAATACATTCAGGTCATTAGTTTTAATTTCTAATGCCTCAGGTTTTGCTAATGTCATAAATTCGTTAGTAATACTATCTATACGTTCAATCTCTGATAACACTATAGCTATGTAATGCTCGGTATCCTTATTTCCCAGTGATTGCAATAACTGTATGAATCCTTTCATTGCTGTTAAAGGATTTTTAATTTCATGAGCAATTGCAGTGGATAATTGACCTACTACAGCAAGTTTCTCCGATTTTCTTAATAATTCCTCTGTTTTTAGCCGTTCAGTGATGTCTCGAGAGATGCTTAAGAAAACTTTTTTGCCATTCAAGTTAAACACACGAACAGAAAATTCAATTGTCAGGTTTTTTCCTCTAGGAAAAACAAATTCATCTTGTAATGTAAAAGATGTTTGCCCTTCTCTAATTTTTTCTATGATTCTTTGGACCATTGGAGAATCTGGTGGAACGTTACTAGGGAATGACATCGAAAGAAGTTCTTCTCTACTATATCCAAATCTTTTACACGCAACAGGATTTACTTCGATAAAGCGAGTTGGTAATTCATTATCATTCAGTTCCACTACATATACTGCATCAGTTGCTTGTTCGATGAGTGCACGGTATTTCATTTCACTGTCACTTAATTGCTGGTGTAATTGATGCAGTTTTCTTTCTGCTTGTTTCCTTTCAGAAATGTCTCTACAAATTCCTGATAAAGCAATTACATTACCTCTAAAATCTAAAATAGGCGAAATTGTCAGGCTTACATCAATTAGAGTTTTATCTTTTCTTTGTCTAACAGTTTCAAAACGGGTAAGAATTGGGTCATTCATATTGGTATTTTTAATGTGGTTTATATATTCTAAAGTTTGATCTATTAAAAATTCAGGTACGCAAGGTAATTTTTTTCCTACAGATTCTTTTTCTGACCAACCAAATATTCTCTCATAAGCTTTATTCGCTTGTAACAAGTGTCCATCTAAATCAAATATAGTGATAGCATCCACATTATGATTAATAAATGACTCTAGTCGCTCTTTTGTAACCTTCAGTTCATTTTCCGCATGTATTCTTTTCGTTATATCAACAGTAGAACCAACTACCTCAACCACTGTTCCCCCTCTTTTAACAGGTCTAAGAGAGAAAAGTATCGTAGCCTCATCATTTGGCCAGGGTAGTTCAAAAGTTACTTCTTCACCATCCCATGCCTGTTGATAATATTTTAATAGTCGAGGAATTAAATGAAATGAAATAATTGAAGCATCTATATTAGATAAACATTTACCTACGACTTGCTGAGAGTGAAACCCGTTTTGATAAAATAATTGTCCATCACATAGAGTATGGACAAAATTCCCCCCTACTTTTTTGAATTTAAAAATACCTCCTTGCAATTGGTGTACGGTATCTTTTAATTCTCGCTTTGATTCTAGTAATGTTTCATTCGCTTTGGCTAAATTTTGTGTTAAAACATATAACTTTTGATACGACTCCATAAGAAAAATACCAATTAAGAGTCCGCATGATATAAAAAATGTACCTTGGATGTTAAGAAGTATAAGTGGTATAGAAGGAAAAAAGAATCCAAATACAACATGAATTATAACTAGATAAGCAGCTAGATAAAGAAAAACGCTTTTAAAAGGATGGATATTTTTTAGATATGTTTTGAATATAGTATATATAATAGCTATTCCTAAAGATGCTATTAAAGCTGGTCCCCAATCACCACCAAGGTAGAAAATACGCATAAATAAAATAAACATTAATGTAATCCAGCCAGCTGTACGACCAAAATAAATAAACGAAATAATTAGTGGAACGACTCGCAGGTCGTAAAACAATCCCATGTGCTTAAAATTAAAAATCATTAAAATGGCAGCTATGATACCTGCGTAAATGCCACAAAATAAACGAAATGATTTAGAATCTACTTTACTTATAAATACTTGAATAAAAATAGATGTACTAACTAAGAATGCAAAAATAGATAGATTAATGATGAACCCTGTAAAAAGCATGCCATATTCCCCCTTAGTAAATATATTGAAAAATAGAAAGGAAATTCTATGAATTATGCGGTGATTAGACTTGTTATTTGGAAAAGGGAAATGAGTATTGAAAAAAATTCAGTTCTTTTTTATCTTTTTCCAACAATAGATCCTTCACTAAAATATTAAATGTAAGAAACATTAATTTTAGATAGGAAATGAATGCTGGTAGGGATATATAATGAGGGCATCATACAAGAGAGTAATGTACAACCCATGTTAATAAATAAAGTGTATAAGTTTTGTATCTATTTAAATAGGTGATAAGAAATAGTAATTGATTAAAAGATGGGGGACAGTCGTCTCCTGGCCGTAGGAACTACGGGAATAGCCTAATGAACTAGAAACCAATAAGTTTCAGTACTTAACAATCTCCCACTTCAAACAGCGAACTAGAATGTTAAGTGGTGATTAGTCCGAAATATTTTCTATATTAATAAAAATAATAAACGAACTATAAAAAAAAGAAAACAACTTGGATAGGAACAAATTGTTTTCTTATGAAGGGTACAACAAAGAAAGAGTAGAGAAGGAATACACAAACATGCCAATCTAACGGAGTGGAGTAAAACAGTCAAAGACTGAAAAATCAGAAAATTTATAAAGCGAAGTTTCCTATTTAATCTCTTTCTTTGTAAGTATAAGTTTAACATCAATAACAAGATAAAACAACAAAAAAATACAAAATTCTGATAAATTCGACATTAAATTAACTGCTAAATAAATCTTTCACGTTAATATGTGAAAAGTTTCTTATTAAAATGTATTGAATGGATTTTGTAACATTTACGAAAGTGTTTTGGAAGATATTTAAATTAAAAGGAAACTCAAATTATGAAGGACTTGGAATATCACCAGGGGGAACAGAAGCAACCCACTTTAAGTGATTTGAGTCCCATTATAAGGCGTACGCGTTACTTAATAAAACGATAGTCTTATTTATTTTTGTTATCTAAGTTGCATACTGACAGGTATGCTTTTTTCTTTTTTCAACTGTTCAATTGCTATAGGATAAGCTAGATTCTTATCGACTGTTATCACGTGAGATTTAGAAATGTACGAAAAAGTGTTTGTTTATATCTTGATTTACTAAGATAAAAATCAATTGTATTTTCTTCTGAATCAGCAACAAAATACAGGTACATCTATTGGTTTTTTAATTTGATATATGTTTCATCGACTCTATAGGGGGCATTTAGTTGTTTTAGATCATGTCGGATTCTTTTGTCCAAGACTGGTGAATCCAACGCATAATTGTTATAGAAGTAATGGATAAGTTCCGTTACTCTAACGTTTTCAACAAGTTATGGAAACTTAATATTGATGTAGCGGTAGTACATAATAGTTATTTGGAAAAATACCACTTATGACTATTATATATAATAGTTAACTTCCCTCTATATGGATATGCAATTTTACATATCCATATAGAGGAAGAAATAAGTGAATAGTATTGAAAAATTATACTAAAATAATTTTTAGAAATGAAAATTCACTTAGTTAAATTAAATTAAGTACCTTTTTATCAGCATTCTTAAATTATAATTATTTTAATTACGGAAATGTAGTTGCGTAGCAATTTTAGAAGGATAGTATTTTAATTTGTACACATATCAAATAATTAAGATAAAAAAACAAAAAAGGACAAAATTATACAAAAATCAACAAAATTTTACTATATACGCAATGAAAATTTGATGTTTTAATAAGGGCACAAGATGTTAATTACATTTTAAGACATATAAAATCAAGATTATCTTCGTATATGCCTTTTATGTAATGACTTAGGAAATAAGTTTATAGTAGGGCATTATGTACAAATGTTTACAATCTATATTTATATTCCTAAAAACTCATCTTTAAAATAATCTATATAGATTATTAGTTACAATGTTAGATTTCAGATTAATTAAAATTTAGTCCAACTATTTTATCAAAAGGCACCAATAAATGGGAGGGATCACCATGAAAAAAGCGTTAGTCGCAGGGTTATTAGTTACAGCAGTATCTACAAGTTGCTTCTCACCTGTAAATACTTATGCAGAAAGTAATACAACTTATTTACAACCAAGTAGTATACTTGGACCTGCTATGGATAGGTTATCAAATTCGATTACGAACTTAGGATCACAGACGCCATTAATTCAAGGATATGGGCTAATCATATTACAGCAACCAGATCTTGATGTAAGTACTATATATGGAATAACAACTGATCAAGGCACTGTAAGAAACCATGTTCGAGACTGCCTGGATGTAAATAACCACAAATTATTCGTTGTAAATCAAGAGATACAGAGTTTCGGAATAAGATTTACAAATTACTACAATAAATTAGTTGAACTATCTGGAAAGATGAATGAAGATGCGGAAGCAAGAGCATTATTTGTACGTATTTTTAACTTACTTCAAGGTGACGTGCAAAAAATTCAGTATAATATGAAAATAACTTCAGAAGACTTAAACGATTCTAAAAACGAATTGGTTGAAGATAGTAATAAATTTTCTAGTAAAGTTAGCAAAGCGTTTGAATCTTATAAGGGTTCCGACGGAGACATTGAAAAATTAAGAACGGAAATGGGACAACTTAATGCAGGCATTCAAGAAGATTTTGAAAAACTTCTAGCTCTACCAAAAGAAAATCTAGACGGTTCTTTAAATATTACAAAGTCGGTTATTAATATTTTGAAAGACGGAGTTAAGGATAAAACTGTAGACGTGTCTAATTTGGAAGCGGTTTATAACCAATATGGACAACTCACAAATGATAAAGTAACAGAACTGAATAAAGCTATTGCTCAGAAGCAACAGAAACTAATTCAATTGGTACAAAATTTATCCAATATTGAAGTGCAAGCAACTCAAATGACACTTATTGAGCAGCAATTAAATAACTTTACAAGAACAGTTAAAAAGCAAACTCAGAGTTTTGACAATCTAGTAAGTAGTTGGGACACATTTAATATCATAATGATTGAAACGGGGACAAGTCTTAATACTGATGCAAAAATAGATTCAAATTCATTACAAGCACGATTAAAAGAGCTTAAACAGTTTACGGATGAACTGAAAAAACAAACAACGGAATATCAAGAGAGTGTTACAAAAATAAAAGTAACAGGATGAGATTTGTAGAATTCAGAACAATAATTCTTAGTAATATAATGTAAGGGGAGAAAAATGTGATGAAAAAACCTTATAAAGTAATGGCTTTATCTACATTAATAGCAACAATGGTAGCGGGTGGCATTATGCCATCATATGCTTCGGCAGCGGAACCAGCACCTATTTATGCAAATCAAGACCTTAAATACCCTAGTTATTACCTTGGACCAACAGGGCTTGATCATGCGATGAAGGATACTAAATCCAATATGTTGGTAATGGACCTGTATGCCTTAACTATTCTTAAACAAGCAAATATTAATTTGGATGGTTTACCTTCAGTTGGCGATAATTTAAAAACATCCATTAAAGCCAACCAAAATCTTACTAGAGAAAATGCAACATACTGGTTAAATAATTTGAAATCAGGGATAGTTACGACGAATCAAAATATTATCAGTTATGATACAAAATTCCAAAATTATTCTCGTTATTTATCACAATATAAAAATGATCCAGTCAAACTAACAGCTTTGCTTACAAAGTTGAATGGTGAAATTTCACAGAATAAAGATCAAGTGACCAAATTAGTGGAGGATTTAAAAAGCTTTCGCGGCAAATTAGAAAAAGATACACAAAATTTAAAAGGGAATTCTGAAGATATCGTAAATATTTTAACTGGTCAAGAAGCTGGAATTCCACTGTTTCAGAAACAAATCGAAACAAATAAAGCATTAATCGATGAGAATAACAAAATTTATATTGCATCGTCGGTTGCAACTGCTGCTGGTGCATATTTAGTTCTTTCACCTTTTGCGCCCATTGGTGCACCTATATTAGGAGGCGGGATATACGGAGTAGTTTCATCGCAGCAGCAGATAATCAAGGCACAAGAAGAAATTATAACGCTAACACAAAATATTTCAATGGCGCAACTACAGTCAGCTAGGTTAACGATAGTGCAAAGTGATATTAAAAATTTAACAGATACAATTGATAAAGCTATTGTTTCTCTTGAAAATATAAAGACTGCGTGGGATGGAATGGGAACAAAATATGACTCATTGATTAAGAGTGCTAAAGCTGTTGACCCAGAATTCCTTGCTATGGATATAACAGCAGATCTGGATACAGCGAAGGATCATTGGGCGGATATTAGAAAGTATGCTGAAAAAATTCAAAGTAGTGAGATTTCATTCGTAGAAGATAAAAAATAATATTACTTCAAGAAATTGCCGAAGTAATGAAAATATAATATACTGAGTCTCCTGTTCAAGTATGAGCAGGAGACTTCCTATATAGTTATGAAACTTAATAAAAATTATAGAATAAGAAAGTACGAGAATCTCTATTTTAATATGTTGTTTTATTTGCAATCATCGTAATTCATTTGAAGTAAAGAATCGAAGCTTATGAATTTAATAAAACATGTGATGTATGTGAAAGAGTAGGTGAAAAAGATGAATAAGAATTTATATAAGAAAATTATTTTGTCAACAATCATTACGGGAATGGCAGCGAGTAATGTGATTCCACTTCATACTTTGGCAGCAGAACCAACTGTGTCCCAACAGCAAGAAAGTTTGAAGAACTATTCCCTTGGTCCTGGTGAATTTAAAGAAGTAATGGGACAAATGGTGGCAAATATCCTTACAATGGATTCATATGCTAATACAATCAGTAATCAACCGCTGACAGATTTAAGTAAAATAAGTTCTATAAATGGTGATTTACAAGCAAACATGATTAAGCATCAACGGGATGCAATAGAGAATGCTGACTTTTGGTTCATGTATTTTAAAACTCGTATTATGTACACGCATCAGAATATTGTAAGTTATAATGATACGTTTCAAGCAAGTTATAAGCTTTTACTAACTGCTATAGAACAAAAAGATAAAGAGAAATTAAAATATGAACTAGAAAATTTGTACAATAGTATTTTGTACAATAGTCAAAAATTAGATGTACTGTTAGAAAAATTGAAAAATTTTCAAGGTGAAATAGCAGAAAATACAAGAAATTTCAAAGAAGATTTCCATCAATTGGAGAATATTCTAGAAAGTACGAACGTTGGTATTCCGCTTCTACAACAACGAATTGAGAATTGTAATAATACAATTAAAGAAAACTATGATAAACGTGGTGGCTATATAGCTTTATCTGTATTTATGCCTCCGATTGGTATACCATTGATTGTCACTACTGACAAGAATATCGCATCTGCACAACAAGAAATAGAACAATTAAAGTCCAGAATTTCTGGAGCAGAGGCAGAAGTAGTTATTTTGACTGATGCCAAAAATAAAACGGAACATATGGCTGCAACAGTTGGTACAGCTGTTACTGCTCTTGAGGATATAAAGACTCAGTGGGGGACAGTGGAGAAAAAATATAAATCATTAATTGACAGTGTTAACGACATTAGTCTAGACCTGTTTGATGAGATTATAAGAGCAGATCTGGATACAGCGAAGGATAATTGGCAAGACCTTAAAAATTATACGGATAAATTATATGAAGGTGCTAAGATCGCACAAAATAAATAGATTGTACAAATAGGACCAGATTGCAACTGAATATGAGTAAAATTAAATAATAAAAGCTTATCGTAAACTAAAAGAAGCATAAGATGGACAAAATGGCCATCTTATGCTTCTTGTTACAGCAATATTGTCGTACCCCAACAGATTATTGACTCGTGCAACTTCAATATATTATTCATATAATTTGTTTGAGGGTTTATTCCATGATTTTATAATTTTAAAGCTGCCATTATAATAATAATTTCCCCCGATTTTCATAACCGCTACTTAAATTTAGTTAATAACCAGAGTCTTCTGAAGTAAGATTATCTATCATTTTATAGTCATACTTTTGTAATGGTTTTTCAGCAGGCCCTTCAAGTACTTCCCCTGTATACGAGAATCGCGAACCATGGCATGGGCAATCCCAAGAACGTTCTCCATTGTTCCATTCAACTTCACATCCAATGTGGGTACAAGTTGTATCTACAATATGAAGTTTACCTTCTGCATCCTTATAAGCTCCTTTTCTATGTCCATCAATATCAACGACAGCTCCTTCATCGTTAGATAAATCACGAATACATTTTTGAGGAATCTCTAACTTTCCTTTAATTAAGTGTCCAACAACATTGGCATTTTCGACTAAGAAGTTCTTTAAACTAGGATTCATGTGGAAACGAGAGGGAGTATATAATTCCCGATATTTGTTTTTTTCTTTTAATATGATGTCTCGAAATAAAAGCGCCGCTGCGGTTCCGTTTGTCATACCCCATTTTCTATATCCAGTAGCAATTAATATATTTTTTTGATCGGAGGTAATTTCACCGATATAAGGAATCTTGTCTAGTGTAATTAAATCTTGTGCTGACCACCGATAGGGGATATTTTCAAGGCCAAAGACTTGTTGACCGAATATTTCTAGTACTTCATAATGTTTTAGTGTTTCTCCGCCTTGTCCCGTTTTATGACTTTCTCCAGAGATAAGAATAAATTTTTCACCATTAATTGTTGTAGAACGGAGAGAGCGGGTTGGTTCATCTACACTAATATACATACCACCTGGATAATCTGTTTTTGTCTTAGCTGCAATTATATAGGATCGGTCTGCATGCATTCTTGTAGAGTAAAGTCCTGCGCCTTCATAAAAAGGGAAATGAGAACAAGAGAGAATATACTTTCCTGTAATTTGAGCTCCTCCACGGGTAAGAACTACAGGTTGTTCGCCTGTTTTTATATTTACTGCTGTGGTATTTTCAAAGATGTATCCACCTTTTTCTGTAATTATATTTGAAAGATGAGCTAAATAATTAAGGGGATGGAATTGTGCTTGATTTCTCATAACAAGTGCATTATGTATTTTTAAATCAATAGGAAGTTTGTTTACAAGTTCGCCTTCAATACGAAGTTCATTATAAGCTTCTGCTTCTTTTTCTAACTTAAATGCATATTCTTCTGTTGTGGCATACAAATAAGCATCTTGTTGAGTAAAATCGCAATCAATGTGATGTTTATTAATTGTGGTTTGAATGAATTTTAAAGCATCTATGTTTGCTTCATAATACAATCTTGCGGTAGTTTTTCCGGTATATCTGATAAGCTCGTCATAAATCATGTCATGTTGAGCCGTAATTTTAGCTGTCGTATGTCCAGTCGTTCCATTTAATAACTTGTCTGCCTCTATAACAGCGACTTTTAGACCTTCATTTACTAAAAGATAGGCAGAAGTAATGCCAGTAATTCCTCCTCCTACTATAATAACATCGACCTGCATGTCATTTTCTAAGGAAGGGTATTCTGGTAATTGAATACTGCTCGTCCAATAAGATTCGGCATTATGGGGTAATATTCCACTGTAATTCTCATTATTCGTCACTATAAATCCTCCATCCAATGTTTTATAGTTATATTATTTCCACTTATTGGATAGGTAAACTTTGAGCTTAGAAAACAGCAAATTGTGGCTGTATGTATGTTCAATTTAGACGTAATTTTATTTAAACATTGTTTTTGCTTTTAAATGAAGCTTATTCAAATTGATACTAATAAATTTGATAAATATTAAATGATGAGAATAATACATAGTAATAATTAAGGTGAATGAGAAAAGAATAAAAGTTCAGCAATTAGATGTCGCTGAACTTTTATTCTTTATTTTTTCTAATTATCCCCAAACTATCTTTAATAGTTGTTTCTCCAAGTTGAGTGTATAACAAAGTTGTATCTTGACTGGTATGCCCAAGTTGTTGCATCACTTGTAATGAGTCTTTTTCTTCCATATATAATTTATTTGCCAGTGTATGTCTTAATTTATGGGGAGACATTCTTTTTCCATAGGCCTTCGTATATTTTTCTACTATATCTTGGATAGCTCTAACCGAAAGAGGCTGTGCAGTAGGTTTATACATCGATAAAAACACATTTTTTAATTCTTTCCCTGGAGCGTATTTGTTATCTCTAATTTCCATATACTTTTCAATATCATTCAACGCAATGGGGGTAATCCATACTGAATCTTCTTTATTTCCTTTTCGGATCACATCGATTAGTCTTTCTTTTAAGTTTATATCTTCCATACGAAGATCGGCCAATTCACTTACACGAATACCACTACCAAGAAAAAGGGAAAGGATAGCCACATCACGATTTTTATCTCTTAGGAAATAGAACCACTGATGTTTTGTTAAAGATTTTTCATGTTCGTACTTAATGTAATTCAAAAATTCTTGATCGTCATTATTATGAAATATCTTAGATCTCATACGTTTTGCACGAGCATTTAATGTTTCTTTATCTTTATGTATTTCTATTTTAGCCATTACATTTCTATAAAAATAACATTCTCCATCTTCATTCTCTGATAGGGAGGTAAGATACTTAAATAATGATTTTAAGGCTGAAATTTTTCTGTTAACAGAGGAATTCTGCATGTTTTGTTGTAGTTTTAAAAATCTCATAAAATTTTCAACATCTTTTTTCTTTAAATTTTCCAAATCAGAGAAGGATATGTCTTTAATAGGTTTCAATTCAATAATTTGTTCAGATAATAACCAATTAAAGAAGACTCTAAAATCATATACATAATTCAGTAGGGTGGAGGGAGAGGCTTCATGCAATTCTTTGTACTCCACAAATTCTTCTATGTAAAAGGGCATTTCATTTAGATTTTCGTATAATTTCTTACGATGTACGGATTTTTGACGTTGCTTGCTGTAATCCATAAAAATCTCCTCATATATACTATAACAGAAAAAACATACGAACACAAGTTCGCGTAAAATTCAATTTTTACACAAACTTATTTACATAATTAAATTATGGTTGCTAGAATTCAACTGAAATTGAATAAGAATAGTATAATCATTCTATTGAAAATGATAGATAACCAAATGATAAATTAAAATTACATTATAAAACTAGTATAAAAATCACATGTAAATATAGATAAAATAAAGGATTTTTCACACAAAAATCAATATGTGGAAACAGTTAAAAAGTTGTTATCAAATATGAATTGGTTATTTAAATCATGATTATGAGGAGTTAATTAGATTAACATAAGAAAAAATCTTATAAATTAAAATGTAATTTCCTATAAAAATTATTAATGAGTAACTCAGCATTTAATAATTTTTATATAAAGTATGAATTATATAGGCACATATCAATACACTAAGATTAATGTAATTGAGCTCAAACCCCCTAAATACTGTATTAGAGTTTTATATAAGTGTATAATTGTTCGTAAAAACGGTATTTCGTGCGAAGTTTGAAGTGTTTGTTTTTGCCTCTTTAAAAATGCATCATTCACTTCCCTTTCGTCATTATGAGACGGTGAATAAACAATATAAACCAAAGCGTGAGTTATCCTATGAGGAAGTAAAACTGCTGTTAAATTACTATAAGAATAACGAAATTAACTATGCGTTATTTTCAGTACTCGCTACCACAGGGTTACGTGTTGCGGAAATAGCGCATGCGAGAAATATCTTGAATATGATGATATACGTGGACGTTATTATTTAACAGTTGATACAAAGGGAGATAATGAACGGATTGTTTCTATTAATAAGGAGATTTTTAATCGTATTGTTGCGTTTCGAATCCCTAGGAGATTACCTATAGATATAGGAAATAAAAATGGCGGGACTATTTTCCAAACGAAAAACCATACTACTTATAGAGAAAATTACTTATCACAATATATTATCTAAGATAATAAAGGATACCAGGTTACCTTTTACGGAGAATATACGAATTACTCACCACTTAATTTTAAAACATATTATATAAATAAAGGGATTAATAAGTAGAGAATTCTCAACTAAAGTGTATATGAAAGTCGTAACTTGATAGCAATTTGGTGCTACCCCTAGTTGATAAATAGATCAACAAAAAAGAACCCAATTAATAGGTTCTCTTTTGTTGCTTATGATTTTTGTGCTAAAATACGTTCAACCTCATCTATGCCTAATTTACTGGCTTTAGCAATCGTTTCAAGTGGTACACCAAGCTCATGCATACCTTTAATCATCTGTATTTTTCCTTGCTGAACCCCTTCTTGAATTCCTTCTTGAATTCCTTCTTTTTTCCCCTCATTACGAGCATGAGCAAACTTTGCAGCCTCATCCATTAAGGCCTTTTCTCTTGCTTCATATGCTTGTCGGAAAGAGGAATCTTGACTCATACGTTCCCAATTATTCATTGCTTTTTGTAAAATTGGATCTTGATTCATGGCAATGTCCTCCAATGTTTGTGTGAGGTGCTCATCTTCATTCGCTGGTAATAATAATAACCAACGAACAAACGAGTCTTCCCACGGATTAACTTTTTCTTCACGCCATTGCTGTAGTAATTTTGGAATCTCTACAATATGAACTTCTATATCGTCACTTAATAACTTTTGTTGCTGCTGATTCCAAAGGATTCCTGTTGTATGAAATGCTTCATATTCTGGAAACATCACAAAATTTAACAAGTTTATGGTAATCGTTTTATGAAGAGAGCTATAAGGCATTCCTTTTTGCAATTGAGAGGTGTATAACCTTCCCCAATAATACAAGCTTCGTTTGATCATATCATGATTGTTATTCAATTGTATTTCTACATTTACCTTTGTTCCTGTATTTAATGTAGCCGAAATATCTAAAATTGATAATTTATCTTCTTCGTATTCGCGATGCAAATGTGGATCTTCTAATTGTAGGGCAACAATAGGTGATTCCAAAGAATCTTTTAATATGGCATTTAAAAAGGCAACTAAAATATCTTCATTCCCATTTGTGCCAAATAACTGCTTAAATGCAAAATCGATACGTAAGTTTACTAACGAATTGGACATGGTTTTCCTCTTCCTGTTTTAGACTATATCTTTACCTTTATTGTACATAAAACCAAAGCTAATATGCAAACAATCCCTTTTGATTTATATAGGGATTTAAGTCTTCTCTTAAAGGTGTACCGCCACATCACTATCAATCTAACAAAATAAAATACCCCTTAAAATAAAAAAACGCATCCTTTCCTTCCGTAAACTTATAGGAAAGGATGCGTTTTTTTACACTTGGGGGTAAAGTAAATTCTTAAGTTGATGGGCATGTATGCTCACCCCTATGATGTCTTTTTTACAAATAAAATAAAAATCAACAGACTAATAAACCCAGATACCGCACAAACAATAAATAACATTTGATATCCCATGAGTTGTGAAACAAACCCTAGAATGATTGATCCTAAACCAATCCCTAAATCAAAAGCAGTGAAAAATGTAGCGTTTGCTACGCCCCTTTTCTCTGGTGGAGCTAATCGTATAGTTACTACTTGAAGAGCGGGTTGTGCCGATCCAAATCCAATTCCATACAAAATAGCTGTTATAACGAGTCCAACAAGACCTTTTGTCATTGCTAGGACTAATAGTGCAATTATCATTATAAAAAGCGCAGGAACAATAATGATCCCTTCTCCACGCTTATCGGATATTCTCCCTGCAATCGGTCTAATTACTATAAGTGTGACAGCATAAACTAAGAAAAAAGTACCAGCGTTCACTTGAATCTTTGCCGCAAACAGTGGTAAAAATGTTGTAATGCCACCAAAAGTAAGGGATAAGAAAAATGTCACATTAGCGATTGGTAAAACCGTTTTTTCAAAAAATGATATTGGTTGTTTTGAGGTATGCTGAACGGCTGAAATTTTTGTGCCAAGCGCAAGTATGAATGCAATAAGTGCTAATGCTGTGCATAGTAGAAATAAATAATGAAATGAAAATGATTTTGCTACCCAAAGACCTACTATTGGTCCTAAAGCCATACCTAAAGTCATTGCAAGTCCGTACCATCCCATTCCTTCTCCGCGACGAGATGGTGGAATCACATCAGTCACAGCTGTTCCAATCGAAGTTGTAGCAATTGCCCAGCCGATTCCATGGAGGATACGTAATACCACTAAAAATATAATTCCTGTTATCCAATCATAAAAATACATTGTAATTGCAAAAAATAGTAGTCCACTTATTATAAATACTCGTCGACCATATCGATCCATTAATCCGCCAACAATAGGACGAAAAATGACTGCCGATATTGTAAACACTCCAATAATAAATCCGACTTGAGATTCACTCCCGCCTAATTGTTTAATAAACATAGGTAGTGTTGGCATTAACAAATAAAAACCACTAAATAGTAGTAATGCTGTAATTGACAGCATTATATAGTTTTTTGTCCATAAACGTTCCATTGTAATGTAATCCTGCTTTCTATCGTTTAATAAGTTAAGAATGTTCTTCCTGTCCTAAAGTAGCGAGATAAGCAAATAAAAAAGCAGTACCACCGCTATAAAATGTTGGTACTGCCATATAGAGTGACAAGTGTTTTGATAATTAGAACGTACTTGCTACTTTAATCGCTTTTTCAAGCCCTGCAGCAATAATTTCTTCTGCTTTATCTGGGAATTGGTTGTGACCTTCAATCACTACCTTCTCCATATCTTTTACACCGAAGAAGCCCATCATACTTGCTACATATTTAACGGCCATTTCCATTTCAGCTTTTGGTCCTTTAGAATATACACCGCCACTTGCGTTTAATAATGCAATTTTTTTATCTCCAATAAGACCTACTGGTCCTTCTGGCGTATATTTAAATGTTTTGCCTGCACGGTTTAAGTAATCAATATATGTGTGTAGTACAGCTGGGATTGTTAAATTCCATAACGGGAAACCAAAGACTACTTTATCAGCTGCAAGGAATTGATCTAAATATTTATCAGCAACAGCTACTGCTTGTGCTTCTTCTACTGTTAAATCAAATCCTCTACCAGACTTAAATGTACCGTTAATCATATCTACTCCTACATATGGCAATTCCTCATTGTATAAATCAAGCTCTACCACTGTATCATTTGGATGTGATTCTTTATAACTTGCTAAAAAAGCATAATATAATTTCACACTAACCGCTTGATCTACTGGACGATTGTTTGCTTTTACAAATAAAACTGTTGTCATGTTTTTTCCTCCTGTTACTCACTCTTACGTTGTTATATTTTTAAAGGGATTATATTGTCTTTACAATGTCTTTTTAAAACTGCACTCCATGTCTCCACCTAGCGCTTCAGCTGTATCACCAGTTTCTCTGAAATCATGTGTATGAATTAATTCAAACGGGCCAAAATCTGTTTGTTTATAAAATTCATAGCAAGGAAATCCATCATGTTTACCTTCAATATCAACAGTACCGTCTTTTTTAATATGCACAGTTAAAAGATAGTCAACAGCAGGTGCATTTATATTTAATGGGTTGCTAGCACTTGCACTCATTTGAAACTTGACGTCATTAGTACTCCATTCAATATCAGTGCATACAATACGTTCTGAACTAGCTTTTCCCGTTCTTGTATGAACGGAACCATCTGAAGTTGTAACTCTTTCCGTTGTTATACCCGTATTTCCATATGTGAAAATTTCTTTTTTGTGAAAATCTACAACTACTTCTTGTTCAACTCTAGAACGCATAGCATTTACAGCATAAGGGGTAAATTCACGTGAATCACCTTCGAACTCGATTAAGTCTCCCGTTTGATTAGATCCAGTCCAACCTATTGAAACCCAAGACATTGGGATAAATACACTTGCTCTAATTTTAACGATATCAGCCATGAGAAACACCTCTGTAATTTTATTTTTAAGTAATACAAAACATTGACTCATTGAGCAAAACAGGTCACAATTTTTTAGGACAATCAATTGTTTTACCTTTAATACTCGCTACCGATTGTTAAGTGTGATCCTTTTTTGATTTGTATTTATATTTAAATTGTCTTTTTAAAACTGTATTCCATCTCTCCAGCTAGCGCTTTTGGAGTATCACCAGTTTTTCTGTAATCGTGTGTATAGATTAATTCAAATCGTCCGAAGTCTGTTTGCTTATAAAATTCATAGCAAGGGAACCCATCATGTTTACCTTCAATATGCAAAGCTCCACTTTTGCTAACACGTATAGTTAATAAATAGTCAGCTGCAGGTGCTGCTGCATCTAAAGGGTTGCTGGCACTGGCCTTCATTTCAAAAGAAACCTCATCAGTGCTCCACACAACATTCGTACATACAATGTTTTCTGTACCTGTTTTTCCTTTTTGATGCTCAATAGAACCATCCGGATTTGTAATTTTTACAGTTGTAATACAAGCATCTGCAAATGTGAAAATTTCTTTTTTATAAAAATCAATAATCACTTCTTGCTCTAATCTTGAGCGCATTGTGTTTACGGCGTATGGTGTAAATTCACGTGCATCACCAGTATATTCTAAGATCCTTCCTGTTGCAGAATCCTTAATAGGTTCTAAGCAAGCATACGGAGCAAATACACTTCCTCTAATTTTTACGATATTAGCCATGAGAAACCTCCATAATGTATTAATTGTATTTCGGTGAATCCTATTTCTTTTATATTTTAAATGTAGTCAACTGTATTGACTTCATTTGAGGAGGTTTTATATATGAATCATCAAATACTGAGTGAATTCAATCTTATATTACTTTTGCCATTATTCATTCTCACCTTTCTGTTTTTAATAGGATAGAAAATAAACCGACATAACTAGAAATAAAATTACTAAGTTACAAATAGTAACTTCAATGATTAATTTAGTCATTATTTTTTTATTGTATTTATATTCTCTTTTCTAAAAAAACTTCTATATAGGTTCGTATTTTTAAAATTATTTCTATTAATTTTTTGATGTAAGTAAAAAATAAAATCCTTATTTTATATGGTTTTAAGGTGTGTTTATATAATTAGGAAACTATTTATTTACTAGCCAATAAAAAATAATCAGAAGTGAAATAAAATAGTAAAAATAGTTGACTATTTTATTCACCTTGGTTACTATTAGTGACATAAAGTGTTTATGGTTACTAATAGTAACCTTTATTAGCGCAAGCAAATAAGACATTTTACAAATACATTGAGAGTTGAAAATACAATACAAAACATCAAGGAAGAAGGAATAATCACATGAATACATTTAATCTTTCCAATGACGGATCTATTCAAACAAATTTGAAAGGGAAAAATCTTCTTGCCCAACCTTTCTTAAATAAAGGATTAGCATTCACAAATAAAGAGCGTAAAGATCTTGACTTAGAAGGGATATTGCCTCCAACAGTTTTATCGTTAGAAGAACAAGTTAAACGTGCTTATTTACAATTTAAAGAACAACCTAATAACTTACGCAAAAATGTTTGGTTAAACGATTTATCTAATCGTAATACCGTATTATTCTATCGATTGCTAACAAATCATCTTAGTGAAATGTTACCTATCATTTACACTCCGACTGTTGGACAAGCCATTCAAGAGTATAGTCATGAATATCATCGTCCAGACGGTGTTTATCTTTCTATTAATGATATGGATGGAATTGAAAAAGCATTTGCAAATAGTGGATTTAAAGCAGAGGATATTGATTTAATTGTAGCTACAGATTCTGAAAGTATTCTTGGTATTGGTGATTGGGGAGCGAATGGAATCAATATTTCTGTTGGTAAATTGGCTGTTTACACGGCAGCAGCTGGAATCGATCCCAGTCGTGTGTTGCCTGTTGTATTAGATGTAGGGACAAGCAACGAAGAGTTGTTACAAGATCCTTTTTATATTGGAAATCGACATGAACGAGTTCGAGGCGAAAAATACGATGAATTTATTGATGCATACGTTGAAAAAGCATTAGAAATGTTCCCAAATGCTTTATTACATTGGGAAGACTTCGGTAATGTCAATGCTCGCAACATTATTGAGAAGTACGGAGATAAGATTTTAACATTTAACGATGACATTGAAGGTACTGGAGCTATTACATTAGCAGCTATCCTTTCTGCTGTTCAAGTTACTGATGTCCCATTACGAGAGCATCGAGTAGTGGTATTTGGACCAGGAGCTGCAGGGATTGGTAATGCTGATCAAATTCATGATGCGATGGTGTTTGATGGTCTTTCGAAAGAAGAAGCATATAGTAGATTTTGGGCTGTTGATTACCGAGGACTTTTAACAGACGATATGGATGGTATTTTAAACTTCCAAAAACCTTACTTACAAAAATCGGAAGAAGTAAAAGGTTGGGCGCGTGATGAATCCGGTAAAATAACTCTTCTAGAAGTGATTAAACAAGTAAAACCTACTATTCTGATTGGAACATCAGGTGTAAAAGGAGCCTTCTCAGAAGAAATCGTAAAAGAAATGGCCAAACATGTGGAACGCCCAGTCATTATGCCAATGTCAAACCCAACGCCATTAGCAGAGGCAACTCCGCAAGATTTACTTACTTGGACAGATGGAAAAGCACTAATTGCAACAGGAAGTCCATTTGAGCCCGTTTCTTATAAAGGTACAGTATACGAAATTGGTCAATCTAACAATGCATTTGTATTCCCTGGTTTAGGACTTGGTGCGATTGTCGTAAAAGCGAAAGTGATTACAAGTGGTATGTTTACTGCTGTTGCAAATGCTGTAACTGATATGACTGATAGTCGTAAAGCTGGTGCTTCATTACTTCCAAGTACAAAGGACTTGCGTTCTGTTTCTATAGCAGTAGCAATTCAAGTTGCAAAAGCAGCTATTCAAGATGGCGTGGCTCAACATGTTCCAGAAGATGTTGAACAAGCTGTAAAAGATGCTATGTGGCATCCAACTTATAAATCAATCAAATCTAGTGAAAATTCGGAGATAACTATGTAGGTTTAAATGAATGCCTATCACCTTGATAGGCATTATTATTTACCGGATATTATTCACTTTGAAGTTAAATCGTAATTTAGATATATACATTATGGAGGATTTTAAAATGGAAACTAGTCAAATCTTTATTATTCTAACACCTATTTTCTTTACCATCCTATTAGGATATTTGGCCGGATATTTTAAAAAATTTGATGCGACGACATCAAAAGGATTAAATACATTAGTAACTAAATTTGCATTACCAGCCCATCTGTTTGTGGGGATTACAACAACCCCTAAGCAAACATTAATTGAAAAATGGCCATTTTTACTTGCCTTAGTTATTGGTATTGTAGGCTTTTATATTGTTTTCCTATTAATTGCTAAATACGTATTTAAGTTTTCATTAACAAAAGCATCCATGTTTTCTTTAAACTCAGCCCAACCAACTTTTGCATTTATGGGGACTCCGGTTTTAGGGAGTTTGTTTGGAGCAAGTGTAGCTGCGCTTCCAATTGCCATTACAGGAATCGTTGTGAATGCCATACTAGATCCATTAGCTACTATTATTGGTGCAGTGGGTCAACGTCAGAATGAAGAGACTGACGAGAAAGAAGGTCTTTTGAAAGTAACTGTTAAATCAATTTTACATGGTCTTTCAGAGCCGCTAGCATGTGTTCCTTTAATTGGGGTTATCCTTGTGCTATGCGGGTTCCAGTCACCACATTTATTAGAGAAGAGTTTAGAGCAAATTGGTGGCATTACATCGGGTGCAGCTTTATTTGCTGTTGGGGTTACAATCGGAATTCGTAAAGTTCAATTTAGCCCAACTGCATTTGGGATTTCACTTCTTAAAGTAATCGTTCAACCACTTATCATGCTTGGAATTGCACATGCAATAGGATTATCTTCAGATGACGTAACAAAGTTAGTTTTATTAGTAGCATTCCCAGGATCTTCAGTAGCTGCTATGATTTCGTTGAAATTTGACAGTCTAGCAGGTGAGACAGCCTCTTCCTTTTTTATTAGTGCGCTTATGTCTCTTGTTACCCTGCCCTTCTTGATTTCTTGGTTGATGTAAATAAAGTTACGGTCAATCAATTGAGGTTATAAAGTCTTTAAAATTCCCTCAGACGCTTGAAGGGTACCCTATAAAATGGAAAGTTTAATAAAAAGCCCCTAAAAAATCAAGCGCTTAAGAGATGGTTTCGGTATTCTACCGGGGCCATCTCTTTTAGTGTCCGCTGATAACGGTTATAATTATAGTCCTAAAATGATTCGAGTAAACAACTGAAAATTATTTTGGTGGATTAAGTTGATATACACAATACTATAGTGCTAGATAATATTGTGAGATAAATTAGATACAACAAGGTAAGTGTAGAAAAGCCTAGGAGAGTTTTTATTAAACACAGTATTGTTACTATAATAAATATAATTAGCAATACTGTGTTTTTAGATTGAAATATTTAAAAATATTTAGCAACTTCTTTAGCTCTAATAATAGCTCTTTTCTTAATCTCTTCAGCCTGTTCTGGAAATTTGTTATGTCCTTCGACAAATATCCCTTCAAAGAAAGAGGTTCCAAAGAATTCCATCATAACTTCTAAATACCGATGGCCCATCTCCTTACGCGCTTCTGGTCCTTCAGAGTAAATATCGCCACGTGCTTGAATGTGCAATGCTTTTTTACCTGTTAATAATCCTACCGATCCCTCTTTTGTATATTTAAATGTTTTTCCTGATACAGCCACAGCGTCAAGATATGTTTTTAAAATGGCTGGAATAGAAAAATTCCACATTGGAGTGACGAATACATACTTGTCAGCTAATACAAATTGTCCGCCTAATTCAGCTAGACGTCCTACTTTTGATATTTCAATAGGTGTTAATTCATGTAAAGGAATTCCAGATCTAAGTTTCTCCCAACCATTAAATACATCAGCATCAAGATATGGAATATCCGCTTTGTATAAATCAAGATGAACAACTTCATCATAGGGATTTAATTCTTTATAGGACTTAATAAATTCTTTTCCAACTGTCAAACTGTATGATTCGGTATTATCAAATGGATGCGCTGTAATATAAAGAAGATTTGCCATTTGT
Organism: Bacillus cereus group sp. N11; assembly: GCF_016483605.1. NCBI lineage: Bacteria > Bacillati > Bacillota > Bacilli > Caryophanales > Bacillaceae > Bacillus > Bacillus cereus group sp. N11. The sequence continues at coordinate 226,845 of NZ_JAEHBN010000009.1, read as the reverse complement.
TTCTTCCTACCTTTCTAAAATGAGGTCAGCTATTACTTTAATATGAAACAGTGTAATTTTTTTAATATGAATTGTCTACTTATTAAATGTATTGACTATATTTTTTAGGAGATTGCACTTTGTCTTTTCTTAATATTTGTTTGATTTTTGTATTTGTAAGAACCTTTATATTTACTCTTTTATCCAACTTTCAGCCCATTGACTAATTGGTCCAAGAATTTTCCCTAATTCTGTTCCTTTTTTTGTTAGTAAATACTCTATTCGTACAGGGCGTTCCGTGCTCACATGTCGCACTACCATATCGTTATCCTCAAGTTCTTTCATTCTTTCTGTAAGCATACGTTTACTTAAATCTGGAATCATTGAATGAATTTCACTAAAACGTTTAGGACCACTCATTAGTACATAAATAATTAATCCTGTCCACCTTTTCCCTATTAATTCAAAGCTTTTTTCTATTTTAGGTCCTATGTCTCGTTTTTCATCCATCTTTCATACCTCCGTATAGATGATTTGTAATCTTTTATTCCCCGTGTATTTATTGTAATCACATAAATTATATCAAATAAATAAAACAATTCCTGTATTTTGGTAGGAAATTATAATTAATTGGATATTTAAAGTAACCTGTATATTTTTGTGATAAGGAAAATTTTTTGAAAAAATCGATATTTTTATCATGTTATTTCTTATTTAATATGTTGTAATTTTACTAAGTTTTTATGTGAATAAATATTTTTTGACGTTGTAAGTGAGGCATATTTCTTTTATAAAAAAACAACATAGTTAACTTGATTGATTATGTTATTCGTAGTACAATGAACCAAAAAGTCAACTTAATTGACTTTTCGAGGAGGTCTTATGTATGAATCATCAAGTATTTAGTGAATTAGATCTTACATCCCTTTTATCATTATCCTTTAGTACATCGATTAATGAACTACATGACAGATTGAGTGAATTGGGATTTGGAGATATTAGACCTATACATGGTTTTATGTTTAAATACATCACCCCTAATGGAGCGACAGGTATAGAACTAGCTGAATATTTAGGAATTACAAAGCAAGCTGTAAGTAAAATGGTGGATTATCTTGAGAAAAGTGGTTATGTAATGCGTAAAACTCATCCCACTGATAAGAGAGGTAAAATTATTGTTTTGACTGAACGGGGTTGGTTAGTAGTGCAAGCAAAAGAGAAGATACTAACTGAGATTGAAGAGCGCTGGATTGAAAACATAGGTGCTGAACGAATGCAAATGCTTAAGGAAGATTTAACAAAATTAGTTTATGAAGCAAATGAAAGTAATTCACCATTGAAGTTTAGACCTGTCTGGTAAATATAAATTTTATAAAGAAGATTAACTGTACGTCTATTAACAGTTTAAGAAACAGACAATCCTCCAAACGATAAAAGTGAAAGTAAGATTTTTCCATTTAAATGAAAACAAACTTTTCGTTATGGTGGGTTCCAAAATATTAGTTTGATGGGTATGGAGTAATTTCGCCTAAAAGATTGTTTGTGGAAATAAAAACCCTAACCAAGATGTTATTGCCTAAACATATAATGCTTTAAAACCAATATAACACTGTAGGGTGTATGTTGGTTTTTTCATTTTTTTTTATGCTTGTTATTTTTGCTTTTGTGGGCTTTAAGACTTTAATCTGATGATTATAGGTTAGAATTTCTTTAGCGTAGAAAAAGCAACCTTAATTTTCTAGAAAATGTATTAGCGTGGGTTTTTTCCGATTATCTTAACTCCAAAGTGACAATCATTGTTAAATCAATGGTTGTCACTTTGTTTACATGTATTCAATGTAGTTTTAAGTTGTTTAATTAACTCTGTTCGAGGAAAATTTATACTAATCCGGCTTTATAAACCAAAAACTAGTCAATCACACGAAAATAAAGTGTTAAATTGTTTTTTGGTTTATTGCATTATCGATCCCCGTGAGCGGAACAAAAAAGGTTTGAGTCTCTTTGTCCGGCTGCTTTCGACCAGCTGTCCCGACGGTCGGATTCACATCGGCAAGTTCGTCGGCACACACAGCCCCCACCATCAGCGGACGCAAGCTGCCATCTCCCAGCAAATTTTCGGCTTCCGGTAGCGGTGCATGTCCGTTTCCGTCAACATGTTGATCGCCCATCCGTCAAACAACCGACGCATATCTGCTTCGTCAAAAAAACGTTTCCGCCGCCCCTCATGCTCGTAATAACGGGGTTCCAATTCGATGCCCTGGCCGGCACCGTAATGAACATCGCACGTGGAATTCAAGCGGGCTAGCAGCAATCCGCCAGTGCCGACAACTCTCGCAATTTCGCTAACAATAGAAACAGTATCGTCCCAGTGAAAATAATGCAGGGACAAATCCGCGACAACCGCCCTCGCGCTACCATCCGGAAACGGCAATCCTCCTGTCATATCGAATAGGTTTGTTTCAACGCCTGGCACATATTTGCGTATAATCGCCAACGACTCAGAGGAGAAGTCGCAGGCGATGACCCGATAACCTCGTTCTGTTAAAAACAAAGAGTCGCTGCCATATCCGCAGCCAAGATCAATGACCGGTCCATCTTGGGCCAATTCTAGCATCGGCTCGTATTTTTTCAGCCAAAAATCTACTTGCGGCTTGCCGAGATTCACATCGGCAAACACCTCGTTCCAATGTTCAGCTTCTGAACGTCTCGTCATGGTCAGAACCTCACTTTCTGCGGAGAAGAGCGTAATAATTAGATGCTTGCTATCATTTTGACAAAAGGAACGCTTCCTTTCTAGATCGCACATACCTGTCCGTTAGCTTAATGCCTCCCGGTCAGTCTAAGACTTTATTTCCTTAAAGGGGTCTCACCACATTGCTATCAAGTAAAAAAAATACAACTACCCACAATGAGATTTTGTGCTAACTTGTTATAAAAAAGCTTATTTTTTCGTTTTGGGGGTATTTGCTTTTCTTAGCTTGATGGTGATGTGGCGGTACCCCTCTTAGTTGTATAAATGATAGTAAAAATAAAAAAGACATAAATTAACGTAGATAGATAATTTATGTCTTTTTTAACTAAAACTAAATTATTTTAGGATTTAGTTTTGTGAAGTCTGATAGTCTTTTATTTTTTGATTAATAGCAGATGCAATGAATTCTTCAATGGTAGTGTTGGTCTCTTCTACTATTTTATTAATTGCTTGATATTCTTTGCTAGAAAGTGTAACTGGTTTTGTCACGCTACTACTATCTAAATATATACTATTATTTACACGCTTTATTAATTTTCCTTCTATTATATATGGTGTTAAGTATTCTATCCATTCCATTTGCATACCCATAGGTAATTCAATAAGAGATTGGCGTATATCGAAATACCAAAAATCCTCCTCTTCTGAAACCTTTAGGTTTCTTGGTGATACGTACTGAAGGATTAAGTCAATCAATTGGAAAGAGTTGCTGCGTAATTGATCGGACTTAGGTAAACGGAATTTAACAAACCTTTGATGATGACTACGTGGTTTATCAGGTAGATCGTATGCTGGTACGAATCCTGATTTAATAGCTTCATTTAAGGTGAACTCACTTCCAAATTCATCAATCAACATAATATCACCACGCTTAGGAATAGAAATGACCCTTGCTATCGTATTACTTTGAATATATTTATGGAAAAGGACTGTATTATACTTTTGTGAGTATGTATATAACGTGTTTTCTTGATCAAATTGTTTTATAACTTGAAGTAACTCTTCTTCTCTAATGAATTTTGTTTCGCGGTTACGATGTTCCCGTATAGTAGCGGCTAATTCCCCATCGCCCAACCATTTTTCTAATTGATATGTGCTTATACCATATTTTTTACTAGCTTGGTAAAGGGTAATACCTTCGGTCTCTCTTCCCTTTTTAATTGTTTCCACATCTTCTCTTTTGAAAAGGAAACTTCCATCTAAACGCCATGTATCCTTGTTGATTGGTACTAATTCTTCCTGTTTGATTAAATTATTAACAACGAAATTACTAACTTCTAAATATTCCCTCACTTCGTTTGTATTCATAATCATTTGCTGATTCTCACTCATATTTCCTCTCCTCTTATATTTCATTTATATGTATTTTAAAAAAAATTTAAGTCTAATTTTAATTTTAAAGAATATATAACTTTAATTCATTATAACATATTTAAAGTTTAATCTTTTTACACAATCTAATAATAACGATTTATATTTACTAATTAAATTAATTTTTATATTTATTTAAAAACAACAACAAAAACAGTTATATAAGTTAGATTAATATAACCATAGAAAATGGGCGTTTTTCTATGGTTACTATTACTTTTCATTTTTATAAAATTTAATCTTACTATGTAATTAATTTTAAATTATTTTCAGTTATAATAATAAATATAAAAGTAATTAATAAGGAGTTGTGGGATAATGACAATTGAATTGAATTCAATTCATAATGAAACTTCTTTAGAAAACATGGAGAAACAAAAACAAAAATTTACAAGCATAATTGCATTATGGAATCGTGATTATATAATTGAAGCTGAATTTAAAAAAGAAAATAATGAAAGAAAAGATACATATACATATGAGGGATTTTCTGATGAAGAGATATTATATTACTACTTGAACCGGCAAAAACATTTTGATCAAGAGAAACGTATCAAAGATGCTTCTAGAACTCTATATGCACGTGATTTAAGTCAGTTTTACTTCTTTGTCAAACAAAGTACGGATTTTTTGCAGAAAGATGTAACAGATTTTGAAGTTGGACAAATCTGGAGGAATTTAAGAAAACGGCATATCCGTAATTATCAAAAATGGCTATCCCAGGAGGCAATCTCTTATCAATCAAAAGAAAAATACAAAGCATCTACAATTAGTAGAAAACTTGGTGTAATCCGTTCCTATTTGAAATGGCTATATGAAATTCAATTTATCCAGGAGCCACTTCATGTAGAAATCTTAAGTACGACGGTGAATAAACAACATAAACCTAAGCGTGAGTTATCCTATGAAGAAGTAAAGCAGCTGCTAAACTACTACAAGGATAATGAAATTAATTATGCGTTATTGTCGGTCCTTGCTACTACTGGTTTGCGTGTTGCAGAAGTGGCCCATGCAAAGTGGGAAGATCTTGAGTATGACGCTATAAGAGGTCGATATTATTTAACGGTTGATACAAAGGGAGATAATGAACGTATTGTTTCTATTAATAAGGAGATTTTTAGTCGTATTGTTGCGTTTCGAATCCGTAGGAGATTACCTATAGATATAGGTAATAAAAATGGCGGGGCAATTTTTCAAACGAAAACCCATACTTCTTATAGAGAAAATTACTTATCACAATATATTTCTAAGATTATAAGGGATACCAAATTACCCTTTACGAAGAATATCCGAATTACTCCCCATTTCTTTAGACATTTTTATGTACAGTATTTATATGATTACAAGGGACTTGCACCCCATATAATAGCAGCTGCAGTAGGCCATAAAAATGATAGAACTACAAAAGAAAATTATTTAAAACAACGGTTAACGAAAGATAATGATGCTGGAAATTTAATTATGGAAGATGAATTCTAATTTTAACACTTTGATAAATTTGTATTGCATTTCTTCAATATTATCTTTTTTAATTATGTTTTTTTTACATAATTAAAATCACCTAATCCTCCATTTGTTTGTGTATAAATTTATAAAGGGTCTTCAATATTTTCTGAAATAAGACTCAACCTGAATTGATAGGTTCAAATAAAAACGCATCTTTTTGTATATTTTTACAAAAAGATGCGTTTTTTTATCATTTCATTCTTATGGTTAACTTTAGTGCTTTTCTATTAAAAGATTCTATGAGTTTTTTACTTTTTTCATTTCACTTCGAGCGGCAAGAAAAGCCACAAGTCCAGCAGATCCAAACAGTATCGACTTCCATGAGAAGTCATGTTCAAATATTAATATTCGAGAAAAATTGACAAAGTTCCCAATGAAACACAGGGCATATAACCAAAGCCAAAATTCTGAGCTGAAATCTTTAAATTTCATAATAATTCACCTTATTTCAATTTATTAGATATACATATAATATTCTTGAAACTCTTCTTAATATTAGGATAGTATTGATATAGAAATTTTTCAATTAAATTAAAGTGATATGCAATATTGCATATGGAGTTTGGAGCTTTATTTGTATTTTTTTACGCTCCCCTCATAATTTGCTGTAATTGAAAACATACTACTTTTTTGAGAAACAAGATATAGTGCTCCCTGATAGGTACCATCATCATATGGAGAGATATCAGGTACTCTTATTACATTTGGACCTAAAGGAGATTTAGGAAACGTTTTAAAACATTTTTTTACATATTCATTCGTTTCTTGATTTTGTGAGATATTCGTACATCCAATGAATGAGTCATCTTTTAGTTCGTTCGCATGTATAGATAAACCTCCTGTTGTCAGGATTCCTATTAATAATATAGATACAGTCATTTTTTTAAACATTTAATCCCACCACTTTTTAAATTTTTCGATGTTATACTTTATTTCAAACTACTTTCTATTCATATAAAATATTGAAATTTATGATTTGGATTGAAATGAAGAAAAACTTTGAAATTCAACTTATATAAAACTATATTTGATTACCATAGCGTAACCCTACAAATAGGATAGCTTAATTTCTTGAACTAACCATAAATTATATATTTTCATAATAGAATCTTACCCACTAACGAAAATAATAAATTAAAGCAATTCAAATGTCCTTTTATTAACTAGTTATTTAAAGCCTTGTATACATTAAGGATACCGTTTCCAAATAAATCTCTATTAAATCCAATTCTATCTACACCGTTTTGATAAAGAAATTGAATTGCTCTTTTGGGGTGATTTTTCAAATGATTCTTATCAATAATTAAAGCCAAAGCCCCTGAAACTTTAGGAGCTGCCATGGAATTACCGTAGGCATAGAAATATCCTTGATTTGGAACCGTACTAATTATGCGTTCCTTTTTATACATTTCATTTTTTTCCCATGATTGTTCACCATATTTTTCTAATAGCCTAGTATCTCCTCCTTGAGCAGCAATATCTATAAATCCTTTTCCATAGTTTGAAAATAAGGATAATTCATTGGAGGACCCTACAGAAGAAACAGTAACTACACTGGGCAGGCTTGCAGGAACATCAAGAACCTTTCCTTGAAGCGTTATTCCATCATTTTTAATTTTATTTTTAAGGAAATTTAGCATTTGTTGCTTATCATTTACATTAAGCGAATCATTTCCTGCTGCTGCAACTATAATGCTCCCCTGATTTTCAGCAAATTTAATAGCATCCCTATAAGCTTTAATTTCTGCTAGATTTGTCTTGGATCCATTCTCACCTAATAGAGCTATTCCATTTATTAAATAATCTCCCAAACTTATATTAATAACATCAACATCATCTTTTGCAGCTTCTATTATAGCTTTTATAATCCATAATGAGTCCGCATTTTGCTCCCCAAAAACTCTATAAGATTTAATTCCTATTCCTGGTGCAATTCCTTTCAAATTACCATTTGCAGCAATTTGTCCAGCTACATGGGTCCCATGACCTAATTTATCAGTTAATAAATTTAATTCTCCAGTTTCTTCGATTTCTTTTCCTCTAAAACCGCCTTTAGGTACGAGATTCTTAGATCCTTGCACGACATTATCTTTTAAATCTAAATGATTGATATCTAAACCAGAATCAATAATTCCAACGGTAACATTTTTGGTTCCTGAAAATAATTTATAACTTTCACCATTATTTGTTACTTGCTTCATATCCCATTGTAAATCCCATAACGAACCTGGATTTGGAGATGGGTTATTTTCTGGTTTTTCAGAATTTAAACGTGAGCTTACAGAACGTAAAGAAGGATTAAATGTATCAACCAATGAGCTTGAGCCAATTTTTTTTATATTAGTTTCAGTTGTTTTTACTTGTATAATTCCAAGTTCTTCAATTGAATACAAAACTGTTGCTTTATATTCATTGGTTAAATTCACTAATTCATTGTAATCTTTACTATGTTTTGCTTGTATTGTATAATAATTTTCTTGCTCTTCTGCATTACTGATTTCGCAAGGTATTAAAATAACAAAAAATATAAATAGAGAAATTATTAACTGTACAATTTTACTATTTTCTAGTCTTATCCCCAAAAAAATCCCTCTCCTTTTCATATCCACTATGAAAACAAAAGGTACTTCAAATATCTATCCAATGAAGTACCTAAGAATCACTTATTATGGTTATATATATCTATAGTACAACTTTCATCCGTACATTTATTGACAGGTACAATTTTTCTATTTTTTGCAATAATAGAGTAAACTAAATTACCTATTCTTGTAAATTTAGATAAATAAAGAAATGGAACTAAAAACCAATACTGAGGTATCCTTTTAGATACCTCTATAACAACATCTATTCCTTTGTAAACTTTCCCGTTACCAGAATTTACAGCATGTATATATTTATTTAGTTCTTCAATATCAATGTTTATTTCCATTTGATTTTTCTTCTCACGGAAAGATTTAAAATACAAGAGATTATGTTGATCCTTTTCTTTCCAATCACCTACAATTTTATTGCAGAATACACAATACCCATCGAAATAGACGTATATATGGTTTTTAGGAAGCCATTTTCTCAATATGTTTTTTCCCTTTGCCACCTTGTAACCTTCTTTCTTTAAATTTCTTTAAAAACATATAAAACTTTTTATGTTCTTTATCTGTCAAGAAAAGAATATCTAATGCAATCATGATTAAACCAAATTGAATTAATCCCATCATAATAATAATCACAAAATGAAATGAAATTGATCCTATAAGAATAGGTATCTTTAAATATTTATTAAATACACATAGTGGGAAAAATAATTGTGTAATTATGGCACTATAAGCTCCTAAAGTTAATAGAACAGGTGAATTGATAATAAATTGAGCAAGGAATGGCTGAGTAAATTCATCAACATGTAAAATATAATATAGTGCAGTTCCGTTATACCACATGTGCCCCTGCGATTTTGCAAATCCAGAGAAAAAGTATAGAATACACACTTGGAATAAACACATAAATATAGCACAATTATGAAACATATTTGAAAATTTATTGCTGTCTGTATTTTTCCCTTTGCTAATAGAGAAATACCTATTCACTTCAGCAAACATTAAGTAGAATAAAATTATAATTAAAATATTGTTTCCCCCATCTAAAGCTAGCGGGTTTCGAGCATATAAAGAATAAATCATTATGTAATTTAAAACTCCTACAACCCTAGTTTTCACACCGAGCAAATACAATGTATTAATAATAATTCCTAAAAAATATAGAATTTCAAAATATAAAATTGAATCATTAAAAGAATAAAGAGATAAAAATTTTCCCTTGGTATAATCTAAAAGGTAAAAGGAATTTGGTCCCCAAATTTCATGTCTTTTAGTAAAATAAACTAAATATGTGAAGGCTATATGAATACCAATAGCTATTCTTAAAATACTTGCCCCTATTAGATAATGTTTATTTGATGTGGCTACATTATATAAATTCTTAAAAGGTTTCATATAATTAATCATTTTTTTCACCCAATGCTGAAATATTTTGAGCAGGTAAGCTCAGATACGTTTTTTTAACTTCCCCTTTTTTTCCGTATTCAGGGAACTCAGAAGTTACCATTCTTACTTCAATTTTATCTATATTTCCTTCGTAAGTTCTTGATAAAGTGCGTTTTGAAACATCATAAAGAACATGTAAATCAGCATTATTCTTCACATTATTTTTTTCTAGAAAATCCTTATTTTTAAACATTGCTTCTTGCACATTCGTTCCCGAAGTACGTATTGATGCAAGGGTCAATCGATTTATATCGAATCTATTATTTTGTAAATTAGTAGTAAATGTTTTAGTAATGTTAACCCAATCTGTTGTTTTTTCGTTTCCATTAGAATCTTTATAACCGCCTCTAGTTACAATATCCATATTGGTGCTAACAGGATTGGGAGCAAATAAATTCCAATTCTGAGAAAATAGAGGATTCATATAATTATCAATAATAAAACCTAGTTTTACTTTTATTGGATTTATTGGAGAGTTATATAACACTGTCATTGAAGCATGAAACAACATAATAAACATTAGACCTATAAAAACTATTTTCTTCAAAAAACTTCACCCCTAATTAACAAATAAAAAGCTTAGGGAAAATCCTAAACTTTTTATTTGTCAAAAATACAATAATATATTATCTACCGAATTCTACACGATCCATTTCTGGTGCATGTCCTCCTACTAATCCACCGCAAGAAGCATAACCGCTCCCACCATAACCACTAACATCGCTAGATTTGCTTCCAGATACTAAAGCATTTACTGCTGCACTAGAAGCAAATCCAGTAACAAAAGATTTTGCAACTTGTCCTGCCCATCTTGGTTGTACTCCTTCATTGCTATTTTGTTCAGAAACAGCTAAAGTTTTTTCTTTAACCATAGCACTTGAAGAATCACTCGCTGCACCAACAGCCGATGTTCCCAATAAGCCAATACTTAATCCTACTACTCCTAAAATAACTGGAATTTTTTTCATTTTATACACCCCATTTAAATTTTTAAAAAACTTAATTCCTTATTTAGTTTATCTTCCAAATTCAACGCGATCCATTTCTGGTGCATGACCACCAACCATTCCTCCAGCAGATGCATAACAGCTCCCACTATAACCACTACTACTAGATGAACTTCCAGATGAATTAGTAGCAGCTTCGAATGCCAGGCCACCCACTACGCCAGCTGCCCATGTTGCCGCTTTTCCAACCCATCGTGGTGTTACTCCTTCACTGCTATTTTGTTCAGAAACAGCTAAAGTTTTTTCTTTAACCATAGCATTTGAAGAATCACTTGCTGCACCAACAGCTGATGTTCCCAATAGACCAACGCTTAACCCTAGTGTACATACAATAATCGGTAATTTTTTCAATTTTATTTCCCCCTTATATTTTCAATCGTTAATGTATCATATTAAAATTCATTAATCAACCATTTTTTTCTAATTTTAACATAAAAAGTATTTTATGCTTTTTGAATTAACTTATCATTACAAATAAATTGTGAAACGAATGTAATAGAATAACTGTCCAAAGAGATTTTGTTTCTTTGAAAACATAGCCCAAAAGTAATCCAAGCAAATAAATATATATATTATTCCATAAATTGAATAATTCACCAGTATAAGCCCAAGCAGGATAATGAATGAATAGAAATAAAAAAGTTGTGATAATATTTGCTTTCCAAAATGAAAAACGCTTATTCAATTCTTTTAAAATAAAACCACGAAACACAATTTCCTCTGCAAAACCAGCAATTATAACCGTATTCAGATAGGCATTCAAATGTAAATTGAAATTAAAACTGGTATTTTTTACTATGTAAACTTCCATAACAAATCGAAGTCCTAACAATAAAGAAAGAAAAGTTCCCCATACCCATCCTCTAATTACATTAGAATTTAGTCTCATATACGTTATAGGATTTTCATGAAGAATATATTTAATAAAAAAACAAGCCGGGATAACCCAAATTACTATTTTTAAAAATGCAGCCTCAAATGGTACAGTATGGGTACTAAACGTTCCAATGTGTTTTATAAAACATAATTCTTTTACTACCCAAATAAAATAAAATGAAATAAGATAAGCTATAAAATATACTTGTACTGTATTTCTTTTCTGTTGCATAAAAATACAAAACCTTTCTATAAAAAATATAATTCTTACGGATAGATACAACTAATATATGAAAAGGATTTGTATATAAACTAAAAGTTTTTCTTCATTCTATTTTATTTCGAAATATCGTTAACTTTCACGGATAGTAATGAAAGTTCTTGGGGCATTGTATATATCCATACAAAGTTGCTTATCTTCCAAATTCTTTGATATCCATTTCTGGAGCATGGCCACCAACCATTCCTCCAGCAGATGCATAACACATTGAACTACTAGAACTGCTTGAACTGCTTAAAAAAGTTGTTTTACCTACTGGATCCATAATTGCATTATTTGACCACCATCTTAGCTGTACGCCATTACCTTTAGTTTGTTCAGTACCAGCAACAGATTTTTCTTTAACAAGACCTTTCGTAGAATCACTTGATGCACCAATAACTGAAGTGCCAAGTAAACCTAAACTTAATCCTAAAGTGCCTAAAATAATAGGGATTTTTTTCAATATTATTACACCTCCTTAAGTTTTATAGATTAGTATAACAGCCTAATCTAACATAATTTTGTGTTTTGTATAAGGATATAACGACGTTAAGTTCCTTAAAAGTTCACTATTCGGATTTTACACACAAATGCAATCGTTTGCAATCTTTTTTTGGAAAAAATGTAAATTGCAAGATATTTTAAGTGTGTAATTGCTTATTTTGTACTATACTAGAACACAAATTACAAAAATATGTAATTTTGCATATCTCAAAATTTTAATTGTAAGCGCAAACGTTTTCCTTTATTTGATTATTAATCTCTCTACCTTCATGATATTTAAAAAAGGGATATTTCTATTACTATCTCAAGGTTATTTTTTAAACCCATAGTTAGTGTACATCTACTTGGAGTAAAATTTTTATAAGTTAAACTCAAATTCATTTTTTTGTAAATTAAAACAAAATATTGCATATTAATAGAAAGTCAGATAATATCTATTCATTGTTATATTTATTTAACAGGGGGAAGTTCGAAATGAAAAAAAACACGCTAAAGATGTTATCACAGCTTACAGTAGTTGCTGTTATCGGTTGTTTAGTTGGACTTAAAAGTCAGTCCGTTTACGCAGAAACAACTACAAAAACCTTGCCTACCGCTCCAATTGATGAAAATTTGATTCCAAAAGAGCGCTTAGCTGATGCTCTAAAAAATCGTGGAGAAATTAATCCATCAGCTTCCGTTAGTGAAACAGTAGAAGCTGTCGAGGAGTATATTGAGAAAAAGAAAGGTGGGAAAAATGGAAAAGAAGAAATAAACCGGGATAGTCTCTCGACAGAAGCATCTCATTTTCTTAAGTCAGTGAAAGATACAAAAACAGGTGTAAAACAACAAGCAAACCATTCTCCTTTAAGTCCACCTTCTTCAGTTAAAGGAACTTTAAATGGGCATGTGCCAACTCCTCCAGCAAAAGAAAAAAAGTATAACGGAGAGGTTCGCAAGGACAAAGTTCTCGTTTTACTAGTAGAATTTGATGACTTTAAGCACAACAACGTCGATAAATACCCTAACTATATGTATTCCGATGACTTCAATCAAGAACATTACCAAAAAATGTTGTTTGGGGATGAACCTTTTCAGTTATACGATGGCACAAGTATTAAATCTTTTAAGAAATACTATGAAGAGCAATCTGGAGGCAGTTATACAGTTGATGGAACTGTTACGAATTGGTTAACACTTCCAGGAAAAGCATCTGATTACGGCAGAGATACTGATAGTGGAGGTCGTGATAATAAGGGACCTAAAGGACCGCGCGATTTGGTTAAAGAAGCTTTACAGGTAGCAGCAGATAGTGGTATCGACTTATCCAACTTTGATCAGTTTGATCAATATGATATAAATGGAGATGGAGATAGAAATCAACCAGATGGCGTAATTGATCATTTAATGGTAATCCACGCTGGCATGGGACAAGAAGCAGGTGGTGGAAAATTAGGGAATGATGCAATTTGGTCACACCGTTCTATAGTTTCTCCATTACCGTATGAAATAGAAGGTACAAAATCAAAAGTTCCATACTGGAATGGGAAAATAGCAGCATTTGACTATACAATTGAGCCAGAAGATGGCGCGGTTGGTGTTTTTGCACACGAATTCGGTCATGATTTAGGTCTTCCAGATGAGTATGACACTGCACTAGAAAATAAAGGTCAAGGGGAACCCATTGCAGGATGGTCTTTAATGAGTAGCGGTAGCTGGGCTGGAAAAATTGTTGGGACTGCCCCAACTAGCTTCTCACCACAAAATAAAGAGTTCTTCCAAAAAATTATGGGTGGAAACTGGGTTAATATTACAGAAGTAGATTATGATAAATTAAATCGAGGAATTGGATATGCAACATATTTGGATCAAAGTGTATCAAAAACTGAGCGACCAGGTATAATTCGCGTTAATTTACCAGATAAAGAGGTAAAGGGAATTGAATCTGTATTCGGTAAAAAATACTATTATAGTACAAAAGGTGACAATCTTCATACCAAATTAGAAACACCTATGTTTGATTTAACAAACGCAAAAATTGTAAGTTTTGATTTTAAAACATTATATGAAATTGAAATGGAGCATGATTTACTGGAGGTGCATGCAGTTACAGAAGATGGCACTAACATTTTAATAGACACAATTGGTAAGAATAATGTAACAAATGGTGCAGATACAACTCTAGGAAAATGGGTAGATAAATCTTATGATTTAAGTCAATTTACAGGTAAAAAAGTAAAGCTTGTGTTTGAATATATGACAGATGATAGTTTAGCGTTAAATGGTTTTGCTCTTGATAATGCAACTCTAACAGTAGATGGACAACCTATTTTCTCTGATAATACAGAAGGAAAACCAAAATTTAAATTAGATGGATTTACTATTTCTAATGGAATTGAAAAGAAAAAGCATAACTATTATTTGGAGTGGCGAAACTATGCTGGCTCTGATGAAGCATTAAAATTCTCTCAAGGTCCTGCATATAATACTGGCATGGTTGTGTGGTATGCGGATTCAAGTTATACAGATAATTGGGTTGGTGTACATCCAGGACACGGATTTCTTGGAGTAGTTGACTCTCATCCAAAGGCAATCGTTGGAACACTAAGTGGACAACCAACATTTAGAAATAGTACGCGTTTTCAAATTGCAGATGCAGCATTCTCTTTCAACCAAACACCATCTTGGAAGGTTGTATCTTCAAAGAGTGGAACATTTAAATATGATGGATTGCCTGGGGTATCAAAGTTTGATGATTCGAACACGTATATAAACGAGCAAATTCCGGATGCTGGACGTATCTTACCAAAGTTGGGTTTAAAATTTGAAGTAGTGGGTCAAGCGGATGATAACACGGCCGGAGCGATTCGTTTATACCGTTAGTCATAAAAGATGTTGAGGGATATTTCTTCAACATCTTTTTATATTTTTCAAATGATCTAGGTTCACTATTAACATCATTTGAAAATGCAGTAAGGTAAACTTTTTATCATTCTCCGACAGAAGACTTTCCCACTTCAAACAGTCCGTAAGGACGTTAAGTGGTTAGTAGTTCAATTCAATCTCTATTAAGTTTCTGATTTTAATGGAATATGATATTCCAAACATTATTAATACAATTCCTTTTCAATTTATAACGCGGTCCCATTGATAATAAGAAAATAAAGTTAAAGTTCATATTATACGGCTATAGTAATACCTGTAAAAAATTCAATTGTTACCTCTATTTGAAAAATAGCTCAAAAAAAAGAACCCGACTAATAGGTTCTTTTTTTGTTGCTGTTTATTTTTGTTTTAAAATACGTTCAACCTCATGTATGTCTAATTTACTGACTTTAGCAATTGTTTCAAGTGGGACACCAAGTTCATGCATACCTTTAATCATCTGAATTTTCCCTTGCTGAACCCCTTCTTGAATTCCTTCTTTTTTCCCTTCATTACGAGCATGAGCAAACTTTGCAGCCTCATCCATTAAGGCCTTTTCTCTTGCTTCATATGCTTGACGGAATGAAGAATCTTGGCTCATACGTTCCCAATTATTCATTGCTTTTTGTAAAATCGGATCTTGGTTCATGGCAATGTCCTCCAATGTTTGTGTGAGGTGCTCATCTTCATTCGCTGGCAATAATAATAACCAACGAACAAACGAGTCTTCCCACGGATTAACTTTTTCTTCACGCCATTGTTGTAGTAACTTTGGAATTTCTACAATATGAACTTCTATATCGTCACTTAATAACTTTTGTTGTTGCTGATTCCAAAGGATTCCTGTTGAATGAAACTCTTCATATTCTGGAAACATCACGAAGTTTAACAAGTTTATGGTAATCGTTTTATGAAGTGAGCTATAAGGCATTCCTTTTTGCAATTGTGAGCTGTATAACCTTCCCCAATAATAAAGGCTTCGTTTAATCATATCGTGATTGTTATTCAATTGTATTTCAACATTTACCTTTGTTCCTGTATTTAAAGTAGCCGAAATATCTAAAATCGATAATTTATCTTCTTCATATTCTCGATGCAAATGAGGATCTTCTAATTGTAGGGAAATAATAGGTGATTCTAAAGAATCTTTTAAAATGGCATTTAAAAAGGCAACTAAAATATCTTCATTCCCATTTGTGCCAAATAACTGCTTAAATGCAAAATCGATACGTAAATTTACTAATGAATTGGACATGGTTTTCCTCTTCCTGTTTCAGACTATATCTTTATCTTTATTGTACATAAAACCAAAGTCAATATGCAAACAATCCCTATGATTTATATAGTAATATAAATTTTTCTATTAAAGGAATACATTTGGAACAGAGGGATTTAGTGAAAAAAATAAAGGGGAAATTTAAAGACTTAATTTTCTGAAAATAAATCTTTACAAAAATATTTATTTCAATTAAAATGTGAACTACAATGATTCGACATTATACGACAAAATGTAATTATTTTTCAGAATATTAAAACAACTAAGAGATGAGGTATCTATATGAATCTATTTCGAAAAAAATCTATTTCAGCATTATTAGCACAGTCGGAACAAAAAGGGGCATCTTTGAAAAAAGAACTTGGTGCTTTTGATCTTACTATGCTCGGGATTGGCGCTATTATCGGAACTGGAATTTTTGTTCTTACCGGTGTTGCTGCAGCAGAACACGCAGGACCCGCACTTGTTTTGTCGTTTATTTTATCAGGTTTAGCCTGTGTATTTGCAGCATTATGCTATTCTGAATTTTCATCAACTGTACCAGTATCCGGTAGTGCTTACACTTATAGCTATGCAACATTTGGAGAATTAATCGCTTGGATTTTAGGATGGGATTTAATTTTAGAATATGGATTAGCTTCCTCAGCTGTTGCATCTGGTTGGTCAGGATATTTACAAGGATTATTAAGCGGATTTGGCATTACATTACCTACTGCTTTAACAAGCGCATATAGTCCAGAAGCCGGAACATATGTAGATTTACCAGCAATCTGTATTATCTTTCTAATAACGCTGTTATTAACAAGGGGTGCCAAAAAATCAGCACGTTTTAACGCTATCATGGTAGCTATCAAACTCTTTGTCATCTTACTATTTATCGGAGTGGGAGCATTCTATGTAAAACCTGAAAATTGGACACCATTTATGCCGTTTGGCTTCTCTGGTGTAACAACTGGAGCTGCAACTGTATTCTTTGCTTACATCGGATTCGATGCTGTATCAACAGCTGCCGAAGAAGTCAAAAATCCACAGCGAAGTATGCCAATCGGTATCATTGCTTCTTTAACAATTTGCACGATTTTATATATCGTTGTTTCATTGGTTTTAACTGGAATTGTACCTTATGATCAGTTAGGTGTGAAAAACCCCGTTGCATTTGCACTACAATACATTCAACAAGATTGGATTGCTGGTTTCATTTCTTTAGGAGCAATTACTGGAATTACAACTGTATTACTCGTTATGTTATATGGACAAACACGTTTGTTTTACGCAATTAGCCGCGATGGATTACTACCAAAAGCACTTTCTCGCGTAAATAAAAAAACGAAAACACCTGTTCTTAATAGCTGGATTACTGCTACTATGGTTGCTTTCTTTGCTGGTTTTGTTCCTTTAAATAAACTAGCTGAATTAACAAATATCGGTACATTATTCGCGTTCAGCGTTGTCTCAATTGGAGTAGTTATTTTACGTAAAAAACAACCAGAACTACCGCGTGCTTTTAAAGTACCCTTTGTACCATGGATTCCGGCTTTAGCGGTTCTATTCTGTGGATACTTAGCATTACAACTTCCAGCAACAACATGGATTGGCTTTGCAATCTGGCTTGTAATTGGACTTGTTGTCTACTTCAGTTACGGTTACAAAAATAGTACGCTACAAAAGGAACAAAAAGAAGACGTGGCATAATGAAAAAACTGTTGTCCCATTAGGACAACAGTTTTTTTCGTTATGATGCAAAAAATAAGGTAATTGTTAGAATTGGTGTAGATTATGAAGTGATCTAATGCTTACGTAAGTAATACGGCTATACAGGTATAAAAACTATTAACAAAGCATCTTAATGTTTATGAGATGCTTTGTTAATAGTTTCTCTTCTCCCTAATCTCCTGCGAGACCATATTTATTTAAATTTTCCATATCTTATTTGATTTACTTATTCTGTAACACCAGATTGAGTTACCTTTACATCAGCTGTTACACGAAAACGCAAATGTTTATAGGATTCTTCCCATTCTTGACTGTTCCATTTTCTTACGTGAGTTCTACCAAGCTTTCTAAGTCCTATAGGATCTGTGCCTTTTTTAATAAATCTCTTTATCAATGTAGTTGCTCTTTTTTCTATTTCTGTTTCCATAATTTTTTCTAATTGTTTTATTTCTTTAGGATTATCTAGATTTTTTGTTTTTGTAAATTCTTGAATTTCAGCTTTAACTTGAATATGAGCATTTACGAATGGATGCTTACTATTCCCCTCCATCTTATATTTTGTTCTAGCCTTTATATTCTCTATCGTGGCGTAAGTATTTGAAGAACCAGGTAGTTTGAATTGGTATGTACCTTGTTTAAAATTATCTGTCAACAATTTAAATACAAATAAATCTTTAGGTTTCACTTTATCAACCATTTTACATCTTTTAAAAAGTGCTATTCCATTTAACTCCAACACGTCATCTTTTTTAGATATCATCGGTAAATATGAATCTCTCGCATCATCATCAAGTTGGTTTAAAAACATAAAAAAATTTGTTTTTGGTTGCGTTCCATTGTCCATATTTTGCTCCAGTAAAGAGGATAGATAGGAAGCAATTTCTTTTTCTTTAGAATAGTTCCCCTTTAATAGTGACTCACCTTTTACATTTGTAATTGCTAAATAAATTGCATTTCCTACACTGGGATTTCGGTTCAAAGTCTCTAAAATTTCCTGCATTCCCTTTTCAATTATTTTTTCATTAAATATAATAACACGCAATTGACCTAACTCTAGAGGTCCAGAAGATTTTTCGGATGCTCTTGCAAGAACTTCTCTACCAGTCTGGCCTGATGCTGAATAGATTTTCGTTTCACCTTCCCCGCCTCCTTTATAAGCTGCAATCGCAAAGGTTCCTTTTAGCTTACCTTCTGTTTCAGTATCATATGCCGCAACTTGAACTAAATCAATGTCATCCACAATTTTCGTTTTAGCACAACCTATTGAGAAGACACTTAATATAAGGAAAAGTATCCATCGCTTCATGTTTATCTCCTTAACTTTATTTTGGCGGTTTGAATTAGCCATAGTACAGGTAGGTATACATATATATATACAAAGCCAATTTGACCTGTCCAAGTATTTAATAAGTTAATTTTATTACGGTTATTCAAGAAAAATGATAAAACAAAGATGAATACGATGATGACTGGCAAAACATATTTTTGCTTTATTCCTAGTGCTTCTTTTATACCACGACTTACTCCCCATAGTGTAAAGGAAACATTGGGTAATATAAAAAAAGCCCAAAAAGAAACAATAATGTATTCAAACCGTTCTATAAAGGGAAATTGTATAATTTTAATCATGCTTAAATATGCCCATATCGCGCTCGCGAGTTGTTTTTCACTAAAAAACGCAAGAGTTAAAATCATAAGGTATGTGTAGACAATAGTCGTTACTAAATTTGCATAGTGCGCATATTTTTGAGACGTTTTTGCCTTTCTAATAAATGGGTAGTACAACAATAACATTTCAAATCCAAAAAAACTAAACATATTTCCTTTCATTCCTTTCATAATTTCTAGGAATGAATGCTGTGCAATTGGAAATAAATTTCGGAAATCTGCATACTGCAAAGGATAAAAAAATGTGAAAATTAGAATACTTGGGATAACGATTCCAAAGAAGCCGATTCCGGCAACTACACGAAATCCTCCAGTTACAATGTAATAACATAGGCCTAAAAAAGCCCCTGCTATAACCCAAGATGAAATGGAAGGAAACATCCAAACATGTACTATTTCGATATAAGTATGTAGTGTTGTTGCACCTAACAATACAATATAGGATAAAAAAATGAAGTTGAACAATCCACCAATCCATTTTCCAAGTACGTTTTGATTGATTGCAATGATGTCTCCATTACCCTGATTTAAAATCTGATATATGATCCAAATCATAAGATTAACAGATATTCCAAAAAGTAGCGTGCTAATCCATGCATCATTTCCAACTAATTTTGCACTAATCCTTTCAAAGCCAAGCATACCAACCCCCATCTGTATAGTAATAATTAAAAAAAACACCATATATGGAGATACTTGATACTCAATTGGGATCTGTTTCATAATGTTCCTCCCTGTTAAATTCAATCATCAAAATCATTTCGTGATATGATTTTATTTTTCTCTACCTCTTCTGGATCAAAACGAAACCGCTGTTTAGATCTTGAAAAAATTGGACGTCGGAACATCGCTGAGATTGGCATACGTATAATGCTGTCTTTCCAATCTGTAGGGCGTGTAGGATAAAAAGGGAACAAATAAGGACGTCTTAATGATTCTGTACGTAATAAGCGTGCTAAAAGGAAAGAACTTGTTAAAACAATTCCTAATAACCCCAAGAGGTGTGCAGCTATTATAAAAGGAAAACGAATTACTCGAATTGTATTACCAATTCGATATATTGGTGCTGTAAATGAACTAAGAGCTGAAAGTGCAACAATGATAATAAGTACGTTACTTGTAAGACTTGCCTCCACCGATGCTTGTCCAATTACAATACCCCCTACTATACCGACCGTTAAACCCACTTTAGTTGGTAAACGTGTCCCCGCTTCTCTCAGTAATTCAATCGTTATTTCTAAAAAAAGTGCTTCAATTAGTGGAGGGAAAGGTACTTTACTTCTCGATATGATTAACGTTTCAAGAAGTTCTTTTGGAATAAGCTCATAATGATATGTTAAGATCGAAACATATAATGGAGTCGTTAAAACAGAAAACATAAAAGCAAAAAGCCTTAACAGTCGAAAAAATGAGGCAATAATCCAAGGCATGGTGTAATCTTCTGTCGTAGAAAAAAAGTCAATTAATGTTGTTGGAAGGGTGATAGCGTAAGGTGAGCCATCTACAAAAAGTGCAATTTTCCCTTCTGCCAATACAGCTGCTACACGGTCTGGTCGTTCTGTATTCAAAAATTGAGGAAATATAGAATTTGGATTGTCTGCAATTAACTGAATCAGATACGTGCTATCCAAAACGTGGTCTGTTTTTATTTGACTCACCCGTTTTATAATTTCTTGTAGATTTTGATCATTTACAATTCCCTCGATATATACAATTGCAACGGTTGTGTTAGATAGAGAGCCTACTTTCAATTCCTTCATTTGTAAATAAGGCGTTGGTAGCTTTCTACGTACTAAATTTAAGTTTACATCTAAATCTTCAACAAATGCGATTTGTGGACCCACGATATTGTATTCAATTTCAGCTTTTGTAATATCTCTTTTTTCTTTCTTTGACACATTTATTAACAAGCCATTTAATTTATCTGTATCGAACTGAATAAGTATATAGCCGTTTAAAATACTATCCTGAATATCTTTCATTTGATTTGTTACTTTTGAATTTTCAAAGGGTAAGACAGACTGCATATCTTGTAATGAATCGAAGCTCTTCTCTTTTATATAAGTTAAAACCTCTTCATGAAATATATTTATATCGATTAATGTTCTAAAATATGAAATGACTATAGAGGAATTGTTTGAAGCGATTTCCAATGTTATAAAATCTTTAGATTTTTTTAGTAATTGCATTAAATCCTGTAAAGATTTTATAGATTCATCAGGTATTTTTTCATACGGTTTCAATTGATAATACCCTTCCTTTCAGAAAGAAGTTACATATAGTTTTTAAGAAATTTCTATTTTAAAAATCAGGCATAGTGATATATAAATATGTCCATTGAATTAGCAATAACCTCTATGAAAATAACTTAACCAAAATTAGTTAAAAAATGTATCGTACAAAAAAATGAGCTCATTTCTCATAATAACTAACTATAGAGAAATAAAATTTTCATTTAGGGGGTACTTCAAAACCTTAGCTTGGTGACGATATATTACTCCCCCATGCCCATCAGCTTAAGAATTTTATAACACCCCCAGGATGAAAATTTCGTTTATTTTTGACAGAAAACAGCTTATTTTTTCGTCTTGGGGGTATTTGCTTTTCTTAGCTTGATAGCGATGAGGTGCAAAGCGTTTTTTCAAGAAAGCTTTGCAGTTTTTTCATGTTTCAAAGCCCCGTGTGATTACAGTGGACAAAAACCCGACCTATCCTATAGCGATTGAAGAGTTGAAGACAGAGAAAAAGATGCCTGTAGGCATCCAAATAAGGCAGGTAAAATACCTTAATAACATTGTAGAGCAAGATCATCGTTTTATTAAAAAGAGAGTTCGTTCAATGTTAGGATTGAAATCTTTTCGTACAGCTAAATCTATTCTTTCAGGAATAGAAGCGATGCATATCATTAAAAAAGGCCAACTTATTTTACGGGACAAGTCTGTCCAAAATGAAGTGAAGTTTATTCATCAACTATTCGGAATGGCTGCATAAGAATAGATGCCATTAGGAATATATATACCTCTTTCAAATAAATGCAATCTTTGCACCAGAACCGTTTGAAGTGCATTTTTATCTATAGTTTTATTTATAATTAGAATTTGTCAAAAAGGATATAAAACATAATATACTTACATTGACTATAAGCGCAAATATAGTCATAAAATCATTTAAAGGCATTAGTAGAAAGAAGAGTGTAAATATTGCTGAAACAAGTGGAATAAATTTTTGTGAATTACTTATCTCTTTATTTTTATGTAGCTGATAAGATTTTAAAAAGATGATCAATAAAACAAAAGATGTCGGAACTAATACTAAATGTCCCCAACCATCTTCAATAAACCATGGTAAAGAGCGCATTCGTGATGTGAAAATAAATAAATTTAATATTAACATACTAGCTATTATAATATTTAAACGCGAAATGATTGCTATTTTCTTCATTTTAATTACTCCCCAAAATTTAATTTATTTAAGATTTTTGCTGTGACATCAATCAAAGATTACTTAATAAGTTTTTTCAGGTGAATCTATTATAATTATTTTGTTATTTCTATAAATCTTTTTTCAAGTTCATTTAATTCAAATGAACTACATATTCTATGATTTTCTTTGTTTAAAATTCGGTAATGTTGAGAAAGGATGTTTTGTTGTATTTTATAACCATTCAACTCTTTTATTTCTCGCCACCATAGTTTTCCTCCTAAAGTCTTTGGGAAACTATTATTATAATTTGTAAAAGCAATTGTTTTGATAATCTCGTTAATATCGTCTCCAAAAGTCATATGGACTATATCGCTATCTTCAAAAAGAGTGACCACACACACTGCGCCTGTCCATGTGAGACTGCGTCTCCCTTTTTCTATTTCTATTAAGGTTTTTTTGGATAAACCGATAATTTCAGACATTTTATCTTGTGATAAATCATTTTCAATACGAATAAGTTTTAATTTTTCATTTACTAACTGAATAAATTCTTGTTTATTCATAATATCTCTCCTTTTCTTATGGTGTAATTTTACACTATAAGAGTGTTTTTTTCTATATTAATGTAATTTCACACTTTTATTTTGTGATATTTATTTTTTAAAAACAGGAGTTCCACCACATCGCTATCAAACTAATAAAAAGAAATACCCTCAAAATGAAAAAAATACGTTATTCTTTCTGTAGAGTCATAGGAAATGATGGCGTTTTTTATGTCTGTTTCTGTGTCTGACGAATTACAACTATTTGCTCAAGAGATTCAAAGTTTTTTATCTCCAAATACCTTACAGGATCTTGCTAGAGATGTTGGTTTTGTACAACGAACCAGTAAGTACCAAGCAAAAGATTTAGTAGCTTTATGTGTATGGGTGAGCCAAAATGTAGCTATGACTTCTTTAACTCATTTATCTAGCTGTTTAGAAGCATCGACAGAAGTACTCATCAGTCCTGAGGGACTGAATCAACAGTTTAATAAGGCGGCCGTCCAACTTTTACAACACCTACTAGCCGAACTACTAAGTAAAAAATTGGCCGCATCTATGCCGATTTCTTCTCCATACACTTCTGTTTTCAAGCGTATTCGTATTTTAGATTCAACTGCATTTCAACTCCCGGATGTATTTTCATCGGTTTATCCAGGTGCAGGAGGATGCAGCCATACAGCTGGGATAAAAATTCAACTTGAGTATGATTTGTTAAGTGGACAGTTCCTACATATTCATACAGGTCCAGGTAAACAACATGATCATACTTACGGCTCTCTGTGTGCCCCAACTGTGACAGCGAATGATTTATGTATCCGAGATTTAGGTTATTTTCATTTAAAAGACCTTCAATATATACAAGATAAAGAGGCCTACTATATCTCTCGTATCAAGTCGAATACACGTATTTATCAAAAAAATTCTAATCCTGATTATTTTCAAGACGGAAGAATTAAGAAAGGTACAGAGTATATACAGATAGATATGGAGACGGTAATGAACTCCCTTCAACCAGGACAAACATGTGAAATAGCTGATGCTTATGTAGGAATGATTGATAAAGTGCCAGCTCGTGTAATTGTTCATAGATTAACAAAACAACAGCAACAAAAACGATTACAAGATCAAGCTGTAAAAGAAAAAAAAAAGAAAGGAATGAAGTATTCTCCTCGTAGTAAACGACTCAGTGGTATCAATGTATATATGACAAACACCCCTACAGATATTGTCCCGATGGGACAGGTACATGACTGGTATTCTTTGCGTTGGCAAATCGAAATTTTATTGAAAACGTGGAAGTCGTTCTTTCAAATTCATCATTGTAAAAAGATAAAGCCAAAACGATTGGAGTGCCATTTATATGGTCAATTGATTGCCATTCTACTCTGTTCTTCTATCATGTTTCAAATGCGCCAATTGCTCCTCATGAAGAAAAAACGAGAGCTTAGTGAGTATAAAGCCATATATATGATTAAAGTCTATTTTCTTCTTATATTCCAAACTATACAAAAAAACACCCAAGAGCTATCAAAGGTGTTACTTCGCCTGTTCAATCTCCTACAGCAAAACGGGCGAAAATCCCATAGGTATGAGAAGAAAACAGTCTTTGATATATTAGGTGTCGTTTATAATTGTACCATGTCTGATAACCAAGCAGCTTAATTCAAAAAAGGAAACCCGTTAGGGTTTATTTCGTATGCAAATCTTTAAAGCATCTACGTATAGACTTTCGAAAAAAAGAAACAACCTTGCGCTTATCATTGACGTTACACGGGCTTAGCTTGATAGCGATGGGGTGGTACCCCTATATAAGAAAAAACTAACATCGCCGGCAACCCTGATGGTCACAAATACAAAATAAGAAAATTCACATTATTTACTTGCGGAAATAGGTGGAGCCGTAAGAACTACGTCATTATCTTTTAACTGTACGCGAAAAATATATACAGGTTGAGAAAAACCTTTTGTATCAGTGGCGTGCTCTAAATTATACTCTGTAATGAATAATGTCTCACCCTCAAATTCTTCACCCGCTCCGAAAGGTCCCATAGGATAAATGTCTCCATGTTTCAGTTTTTGAAATGCTTCTTTTGGAGAAATAATTTCGACGTCTCGCACTTTTTGACCTTTGGAATCGTAAACAGGCATTTTTTTACCTTCATTACTTAACTCTAGTGATGTTTTTATAGTGACATGAGACATATCTGTTTTTCCATACGGATCAAATGGCATATTACCAAATTCCTTCATTTGATATGAAACAATTATTCCAAGTGCGACGAAGCTTACTGCAGTGGGTAAGATTAAATATTTGACTATTTGTTTGTGTGATTCCTTTTTTTTCAAAAAAATAAGAACTATATTTAATATACAATACCCTAACATCATTCCTATGGTATTGTGAAGTAAATCGTCTAGTTCCGCACTTCCACGAAGTGTTATAAATTGAAGAGTTTCAATAAATAAAGATGTTGTAATTGAACTGATTAACATCCATTTTGCTTTTAAAAAAACTTCACTAAATAGAGGTAATAAAATCCCTAACGGAAACAGCATACCTATATTAACGATGATATGAAAAAAAGAATTAAATGAAAATTGATTCCATGCTTGTTGATACTGGCTCAGTACATCGA
Organism: Bacillus cereus group sp. N11; assembly: GCF_016483605.1. Taxonomy (NCBI): domain Bacteria; kingdom Bacillati; phylum Bacillota; class Bacilli; order Caryophanales; family Bacillaceae; genus Bacillus; species Bacillus cereus group sp. N11. The sequence goes on along the minus strand of NZ_JAEHBN010000009.1, from coordinate 200,383 downwards.
AATCAATTGTTCTTACAAAGATATTCTCAGCTGAACGACCAAATGTGGTAGCTATTATTAAAAGGGAATAATATCCTATTATTAATATAAGTAATATAATTTGTCGTTTAGTAAATTTTTTTTCTCGTTCATTAATAAAATTCATTTTACACCTCTTTAGAATAATATATATTTTATCTGCCATGGAAATCCCCTCCAAATTTACATACTAAGAATGAGAGTTGATAGATGATGCCTGCCGACATTTTTACTTTTTTTAAAACACGAAACTATACCATTAATTGATGGTATAGTTTCGTGTTTCCTTATTTAAACTGTAATACTTGGTCGAATGTTTTAAGCACTAAAAAAACTTGATATCGCACCACAAGTTTTTCATGAGTGTTTCTGTTACTTATTGTAATAGTAAGATGATTTTTCTCATATTGAATTACCTTTCATTTTACTTACATGTTTGTAATATTTCTGAAAATACAGTTTATAAAGTCCGCAGTAATGATTCTTTTTTTGGGAGATAGCAAAGAGGGATTTTTTATATGCACTTTACTATACCGAACTAGGGCCTGTGTAGCAATGGAATTAAATTACGCAACAAGCATTAGCGGACATCAAAAATGATAAAAATAACATAATTAACAAGTATATCTATATTGAGAAATTAATTACAAAAACAGCTATAAATGATTCGAAATCAGAAAGTAAACTTTTACCCATTTGTTTACTTTCAAATTCACTTATAGAAGAAACTCATCCAAAATGGAAGAGTGGAGAAATAACAGCTGTTATGTTTATGGAAATGTTAGAACTAAAGAAAAACACGTTTTATAAAATAATGAAGGAATATGAAGAAGCAAAGTAGTGCCTTTCCTATAAGAAATGCTACTTTACCCCTGGTTATAAGAACGCTGGTACTTCCCCTTTATGTGAGGACTTAACCGACTCCTGATGATTTGAAATTTTCATATCAAAAAATACCGAGCACCCTCTGCTCGGCATTTTCTAGTTCTTAGTCCTCTTTCGGAAGAACAATTCCTTTATACAATTGAACTGTAATGCAGTAGTAAATCGCGTAAATGACTACGAAAATAACAATCGGAAGCCAAATACGGAAGTACGGATCAATTATAAAACGTTCAAAGATGTTCATACCTACTAATACGTGAGCGATACCCACAATTGCTGGGAATAGGAACACTAAGAATAACTCTTTATAAATAGACTTCGTTAATAATTCACGGCGAACACCGATTTTACGAAGCATTTGGTAACGTGTAATATCTTTTGATGCACCAGAGAGAATTTTAAACATTAAGCAACTTGCCATCATCGCTAAAAAAGCAATTCCTAAGAAGAAGCCCATGAATACCGTTCCGCTGGCAAAGCCATAAAACATACTATAACCTGCATATTTACTATTAAGCATTTCAGCTTTTATATTTTTATATTTAGCTAGTTGCAACTCGTCAATTTTTTTCCATTCTTTTTGGGATGTTAAGAAATTCTCTACTTTTCCAAGTAATGCAACGCCCTCTTTACCTTGCAAACTATCATACATTTTTTTATCTACAATTTTGATGGTTTGATTAGGGTGTACATAACCGGGTTGAATCGTTCTTAATGCAGTATCCCACTCCTTAGGAATTACATTATCCGATTTCTCCTGACTAAAACTCGAAATAGCACCTACTGATAACTCTCCAGAAACTCGTTTGAATTTATCGAGATCTTTCTTTTCTTTAGCACCTTTTAAGTCTTGTACTAAAGGACGATTTTTCTCTAAATCTTCTTTTAAATAATACACATATTTATCATCTGTTTTGTAACGATATTCACTTTTCTCTTTAAATGTAATACCATCTAAAATTTTCTTTTCTGCTGCGGTTGGATTATGAATCGCTACATCATAAATCATCCAACGATCTACAGTAAGCATGACGTTATTTTTAAAAGCCATACCGCCTGAAATTGCACCCGCTCCAAGTGCAATTAACATCGTTACTGTCGCTAGTACCTTTGTTAAGCTATTAATACGGAAATTTAATTGTGCAAATGTAAAGGCATTAAGTCCTTTTTCACTACGCTTTTTATTGCTTTTTAGTTTGTTAATGATAAGTGGTAGGAACGTTCCAAATAACAGGTAAGTTCCTGATGTCACGGTAATTAACGCAATAATAATTCCCTTCTGTTCTAATTCATTCATGTAAATCATCGAAGCATAACCAATTGCTAATAATACAATTCCAAGAACTGCGACTATTACTGTCATCTTCCCTTTAAACACAACACGTTCTGTTTGTGCATCCGCATGTACAAGTTGTAATACTGAAATACGTGATAATTTAATACTATTCATAATGGCAGATAACACAAATAGTGCAAAGAAGAACATACAAGTAACAGTCATTGATGGAACATAAAATGCCTGATAACCGCCTGCAGTAAACTCAAGTTGCTTCATAAGTAACTGCCCAATTCCTTGTGCAAGTCCTACACCAACTGCAATTCCAATAATAAGAGATACGATCCCAATAATAATTGTTTCGATAAACATAAGTAGTGTAATCTTATGTTTTTTTGCTCCTAACATCATATACATACCAAATTCTTTTTGACGAAGTGATAGTAAGAAAGAATTCGCATACAAAATGTAGAAGAATGTGATGATTGCTAATAGTACCGTACCAGCATGAAAGACGAATACAATATGACCAATAGTAGAATTCGCTTTAAGAAACGCTTCATTAAGTCCCAGCGTTTGAAACATGTAAAAAATCGAAATTGATATGACAAGACCAACAAGTAAGACGATATAATCTTTTAGCTTACTTGTTAGTCCTGACATGGAAAGCTTAAATAACATGCTTGAACCTCCTTTCTTATGCTTTTTGTGTACCTAAGTCTGCAAGCACATCTAAAATTTCTTTATAGAACGCCTCACGCGTACCAGTGCGGTGAATTTCTTTATATAATTCGCCATCTTGAATAAATAAAATACGTCTGCAGTAACTTGCACTAAACGGATCATGTGTAACCATCATAATGGAAACACCTTGTGCTTCATTTAGATTTGTCATCGCCTCTAAAAGACTCGTTGCGTTTTTAGAATCAAGTGAACCTGTTGGCTCATCCCCTAAAATAATGGCTGGTTCATGTACAAGCGCACGGGCTGCTGCTGAACGCTGTTTTTGTCCACCAGATACTTCAGATGGATACTTTTGAAGTATTCCTGAAATCCCTAACATTTCCGCTACTTTTTCTACTTTTGGTCCAATCTTACGCGATGGAACACCTTGTAGTGAAAGTGGCAGTGCAATATTTTCGTAAATTGATAGGTTTTCTAGTAAGTTAAAGTCTTGGAAGATGAATCCCAATTTTTGAGAACGGAAATCAGATAACTCACCTTGCTTCATCTTCGTAATATCCGTACCTGCAATTTCAACAACACCACCTGTTGCTTTATCCAATGTTGAAATTACATTTAGTAACGTTGTTTTTCCTGAACCAGATGGTCCCATGATGCCAACAAATTCACCCTCTTGAATTGAGAACGACACACCTTTTAATGCGTGTGATTGGTTTTCGCCTTTTTTACCGTATACTTTTTGGACGTTTTTAACGACTACAACTGGTTTGTTCATATATAGCCTCCTACACTTGTTTTTTCTTTCCCTATTCTGCGTTTTTTCGACATAATCCGCCATTGGTTAACCTTACATTTACCTTACACTTTTGTAATGTACAAAAATACCTCTATATCCCCGTATATGAAATACATGGATATAGAGGTATTGCTTCTTTTACATATAAAGTTTACATAACCTATCAATATAAATAATCAACGATGCATAAAACTTTTGTTATGGGGGTAATTAAAGATATTAGCTTGATGGCAATTCGGCTGAATCCCATAGATAAGTATTGTGCCCGCTTTTGTAGATGTAGATAGCAATATTGTTAAAAATGCATGTTATCTGCATTTAATCTTTATATAAAACTTATATCATATAAATACACTCAGAAATTGTTACAGAATTTCTAGACAGTTATGGAAGGAGAAATTTCTCAATTTATTGTCTCCATTTATATTTGTAAGAGTTTTGTAACATTCACGATATTTTTTTACTAAAAAAAAGTCTATTGAATTGTAAACATATTATCCAAAAACAAGTTGACTCAGAAGGGACTTTTTTATGAACAATAAAATAATCATACTTCTTATACTGATTTATATAGGTTTAGCATCAGTTTATTTTGTATTGAGTTCAAGTATAAAAGGAACAATGTATGAAGATACGAAAAAATTAGCACTATTAGACAAGCAAGGGCAGGAATTAAATGCTCAAATTACGCTTGAAGGAAAAGAGAATAATCAAGTAGTGAAAGAAAAGTTAGATTGAGCTGTAAGAAACATACACATATGGTCACAATCTAAAGAAAAGATATTAACTTGACTCATAACGAATTTGAAATACGAACATATGTAATGCCAAATCAAGGTATAGTTCCTACGTGATAGTAGTTAATTACAAAAATATGGGGCTATGAATTTGTTGGTGATGGCTGTATAGTAAATTGCGATATAAATGGGGAGATAAATGTAAGAGTGTTATTACCATTGTTCGAGCGAGTTATAAATTGGAGGAGAAAGTGTGAAAAGAGGAATTGTATTAAAATTATTTATGTTAACAACCGTGTTATGTATGTTGATCTTGGCAATCATTTTTGTTGGACAAACGATATTCTTTAAACAATTTTATGCGAATAAAAAAGTAGAAGATATCAAAACAAACATGAGATCTTTTGAAACAGGTTATTTAAATAGCGGAGGAAATTCACAAGCCATTCAAAAGTTAGAACAAGACTTTTATCGAGAGCATAATACATGGATTACTACATTAGATGGTAATGGGAGCTTAAAGAATGTAAATGATTTTTATATAGAAGTAACATTAAAGCAGTCTAAAAATAAAGAAAGTCAATTCGCTAATTCTACAATTACCATACCATTGTATAATTTAAAAAGTGAGCACGATATTTCAGATAACATGTTCCCTTTAGGAGAATCAATTTCTTTGGTAGGTATAGAAAAAAATGCTGCGTTCTTTCCTTATAGTTTAAGCATAGAAAGAAGCGGTACGCAGTTGGGAAATGCGCCATTAGATAAAAAAGTGGATGAAATTATCAAAAAAACTAGAAAGAAACATCCGCCTGCAGACATGCCTGAAGGTATATCTGATTATGAAAAAAAAATGATCAAAGGAAAAGAACAGGCTGAATTTGAAAAAGTATTGGCCAAAGCATTACCTGAAAAATATCTAAATGGGAAAATTACAAAGGTCCAAATTTCAGATAGGAAGGACCAATCGAATTTTGTTTATACAAATAACGTGTTTATGGAAAAGATACAGGAGTTTCAGGCAAACTTATTGCTAAATGAAAAGAATCCTAACTATGATTCATTACAAGAAATCGATTATGAGCAGAATAATATTAAATATAAGTTCATAATAAAACCGATAAAGGATAAAAGCGGTGCAATAACATACATTTTCTCAATGACTTCGTTGCAGCCAGTTGATGAAGCTGTACAAATGATACAAGAGTATTATGTCTATATTATTATGTTTGTGTTGCTTCTTATTTTTCTAGCTTCTTTTTACTATTCAAAAAAGATTGCAAAGCCCTTATTACAAATAAACAAGACAACCAAAAAAATTGTAAACTTAGACTTTTCGGAAAGGGTACCAGTCATGTCAAAAGATGAAATTGGTGATTTAGCTCAAAATATTAATGTACTTTCAAATACATTACATTCACATATTGAGCAGTTACACCGAGATATAGAGAAAGAAAAGCAATTAGAACACACAAGAAAAGAATTTATTTCAGGGGTATCGCATGAGCTAAAGACACCTCTAAGTATTATGAAAAGTTGTATTTCTATCTTAAAAGATGGTGTTGCAAGTCATAAGAAAGAGTATTACTTTAAGGCAATGGAAAAAGAAGTGGATAAGATGGATATGTTAATTGTGGATATGCTTGAGTTAGCAAAATTTGAATCTGGTACGTATAAAATGCAGATGGATGCTTTTTGCATTGACAAAGCCATTACGCAGATATGTGAACAATTATCTTTAGAGATAACAAAAAAGCAATTACATGTTCACACACATCTTGCTGCAACTGAAGTCATTGCAAATTACCATCGTATAGAACAAGTACTCACAAACTTTATCACGAATGCTATTCGTTACACGCCAGAAAAAGAAAATATTATTATTTCTACAATAGATGAGCCAAGTCGCATAAAGGTTTGTATCGAAAATAAAGGTGCCCATATTGAAGAAGATCAATTAGATAAAATTTGGGATCGCTTTTACCGAGTTGATACAGCTCGTCAACGTTCACAAGGTGGAACAGGTCTTGGACTTGCCATTTCAAAAAACATTTTAGAACTTCATGGAGCTGAGTATGGGGTATATAATACCGTAGATGGTGTGCTATTTTATTTCTATTTACAGAAAAAAGTGTAGAATATATGTTCTACACTTTTTTTATTTATTTTGATAATGTGTTTGTCTTTTCCTTAACGTAAAGAAAATAGATTCATTTGTGTTTAAAAGTGCATAATCCCCCAAATAATATAGTGGGTTCTGGTGCAAAAAGATACTAATTTATTTAATACGTAGCTGTGTTTCAGCATCAAAGAAATGTACTTGGTCCATGTTAAATACAAGTTGCATAGCTTCGCCTGTTTGATAATCATTACGTGTATCTAAACGTGCAATGAAGGATTGATTGTGTAACGTAGCATAAATCATCGATTCGGCTCCAAGCAATTCCGCCACTTCAATTTTTATATTTATCATATTATCAGGCAATGTTTCTAATATACTTGGCTCATCATAGATATGTTCCGGACGAATGCCAAGAATTATGTTTTTATTTTCATATCCTTGTTCACGTAGTGCTTCTAATTTTTTTTCGGGAATACTTAGTTTGATATGACCTAAAATAAATTTTCCATTCTCCACTTTTCCCCTAAAGAAATTCATGGCTGGTGAACCAATAAAGCCACCGACAAATACATTTTCAGGATGTTCATATACTTCTTTTGGTGTACCTACTTGTTGTATCCACCCGTCTTTCATAACTACCAGGCGCGTTGCCATTGTCATCGCCTCTGTTTGATCATGTGTCACATAAATAGTTGTTGTTTGTAAACGATGATGGAGCTTTGAAATTTCAGAGCGCATGGTAACACGTAGTTTTGCATCTAGATTTGATAATGGCTCATCCATTAAAAATACTTTTGCATCACGTACAATGGCGCGCCCTAAAGCAACACGTTGTCTCTGACCACCGGATAACGCGTTTGGTTTCCTTTTTAAAAGTTCTTCTAATCCGAGAATTCTTGCTGCATCGTGAACACGACGCTCAATTTCGTCTTTTGGTAACTTACGAATTTTCAAGCCAAATGCCATATTATCATACACGGTCATGTGAGGATAGAGGGCATAATTTTGGAAAACCATTGCGATGTCACGATCCTTTGGTGGTACGTCATTCACATATTTTTCGTCAATGTATAAATCTCCTTGTGAAATGTCCTCTAATCCAGCAATCATACGTAAAGTGGTCGACTTGCCACATCCAGAAGGACCAACAAATACTATAAATTCTTTGTCTTGAATATGAAGATTAAAATCCTCTACCGCCGGCACGTTATTGTCATATATTTTATAAATATTTTTTAATACTACCTCTGTCATGTTTTTACCTCCTGTAATAAAAGAACTATATATGTTTTTATCATTTTTGTTTTCCTTGTATTTTTAAATATATCGTATGAATTCAAAATTTACGTATTCATGTTGAACCTTAAACGCTTTTTCTCATCTACCCGAACGAACAATAATACTTCAGAAACTCTATTGGATAAATTGAGGAGACCAGTCTTTATTTCAACCTATGAGAGCAGTATAAAAAGGCATGGTTCCTTGGGCTTAAGAAATAAAATAAGAGAAACTACCATTCAATTTTGTGCAGTTCCTCTTATTTATCGTGGGCTTTTAGTCCCCTTTGTCATCGTATATGACATGGTTTATTGAGTACGTCATCTTATTTAGTAGGAGTAGTTACATTTATTTTTGGTTACTTTCCTTCTGAGAAATCATGTCCATAGAAAATGTTATAAAACGAGAAACTTCTACTGAATTCACTTCTTTCCCTGCCTTCTCAATCGGTTGATCTAGAGCCAAATATATGTCTCTTTCTTCAAAAGTAGGTTTAATAAGGAAAGTTTCTTTTTGGATTGTAACTTGATAAAAGTCCCTCTTCAGTGGGTCTTTTGCACTTGGATCTGGTTTGATTACTTCTTTTTTTATGTCTATTCCCTTTTTTTCCGCCATAGCTTGGTTCCATACTGTAAATTCCGGTTCCGCAACCTCATCTAGATACGCTATGATTTCTTCATCGCTAATTTCTTGCTTTTTCGCTACTTTACTTTGTAGTTTTTTAGCAACAGTTGTTTTCACATTTTTTCTAAACTCAGGAATTTTCTCTTTCAGTTTTTCATAGAAATCATCCACTTCATTGGCTTCTTTTTTGAACTCTTCAAGAGTATAGAAGCCCTTATTCCCTACAAATATCCCTTTAAATAGAACCTCTTTACTATCTGGTTTCACATAAAACTCCCAACCACCTAATACTTTTCCTTCAAAATGCACTTTATAGTATTCTTTCATATTTTTATCTGCTAAATTTGGATTGGGTTTTGTAACTTCTGCTGTTAATGAAACCGTGTAATCTTGTTTGTCTTTTTGATAATAACTTTTTATTTCAGGGACCGAATTAAACAATACGTCAACAATTTCTTGATCTTCTTTTGAGAGTGTATCTTCTATAGAGAGTTTGGTTTCCTCAACAGGTGATTCCTTTTTATTCGCACTCGTATCTCGATCATCTTTTGAAAGTTCAACAGATGACTCTTTTTTCTCTGCATTCGTATTTTGAGCAACAGGTTTCACCGGATTCTCATCACCTTTGTTACTACATGCAACCATACCAGTTAGTAATATACCGCTACATAACATCAAAATCATTTTATTCCTCTTCAATTCTAATCCCCACTTTGCTAGTTATTTTCACTTTAATTGCTATTACCTGTCGTGAAATATATACAGATTATTCGTTTATAAATGTCGTCACTCGATTTTGAATCAGCGCTGCTACGTCCTTAGCTGATTTTTGGCTACTAAAGTAAGGCTTGGACTCCTCAGCAATAATGGATTCAATTTTAGTACTTTGTGGGCTCTGGACGCTTATTTCAGCAACCATTTTCTCTAACCCTTGCATATCATTCTCGGTAACGTTAATAGAACTATTTGGATGCTCCAGTTTTCCTTTTTCCTTCAATGTTTTGATTTGCTGTTCATATACAGCTTTATTAATTGGAAATGCATTCGCTTTACTTTGGACCTCATCAGACATTAAAAACTTAAGAAAATCCCACGATTCCTTTTTAACCGGTGATTTCGCATTTATACCTACTGTTGTGTACGGTGTAAAAGCAACTCCCTTTTTTTGTCCAGCTATATGTGGTTTTTGATATACCTTTGTCCCTGTTATACCAAATGCAGCTCCCGTACTGAAATAGTCTTCTACCGACATGATCATTGGTAGAAGGTTAAAATACGCTTCTCCTAAATTAACAGGATCTGCAGTGGCTATTTTCTCGTCATACATCTTCTTTACGTCTTCCAGCATCTGTACAAATAAATCAGACTCGAACTTTGCTTTTCCACTAGCTTTATCTACTAGCTCATTGTAATGATCTTGCACCAGAAATTGCAGCATTTGTTCCGGAGGAGTATTCCCAATAACCTTTTTATCTGTTCCTTTGCTTGATAACTCTTTTCCAATGCTTGTGAACTCACTCCAAGTCCACTCTTTGTCATTCACTTTTACTCCAGATTGTTGTATCGCTGTATCGTCCCCAAGCAAGCCACTTAACCAAAAATATAATGGAATACCATAAAGTTTTTGGTTTGTTTTTGAATTATCTAAAACGTTATTAAAATATTGATTTTTATCAAAAGATTTATCCTGTTCCATCATTTCACTTAAGTCTGTAAGTAATCCTTTCTTCACATACTTGTCCGCAGGTAAGCTGTCTAGTACAATCACATCGGACCCTTTACCTGATAAAAATTCTGTATTCACCTTACTAATCGTTTTCTCTATGGAGGTCTCATCTATCTTTGATCCTTCTCCTTTGGATCCACTTTCATCTGATCTACTTTCTGGAAATGCTCCTTTTATCTGGATGTCTATTTTAGGATTCTTTTGTTCATATAGTTTCTCGGCCTGTTTTAGGGACCTTGTGTCACCTAAAGTCGACACTTCGACTATCGTTTTTCCATCTTTTGTTTTTCTTTCACCTTTGCTATCACTATTTCCGCAACCTGCCATGCAGCTGATTGATAGACTTGCTACTAACATCATACAAACCTTTTTCATTTTAAATTTTCTCCTTATTTTTGTTATTTTACGTATTCACGTTGAACTTCACACACTTTTTCTCATCTACCCAAACAAACAATAATACTTCGGAAACTCTATTGGGATAGATTTAGAGGGCTAGTCTGTATTTATAGGAAATCGGAATGGTTCCTTGAGCTCAAGAAGTAGAATAAGAGAAACTGCCGTTTAATTTTATGCAGTTTCTCTTACTTGTTAGGCTTTCCTATGAAACAATGCACTGTTGTCATCGTACATGACATGGTTTATTGAGTATGTTTCTGAGTAATTACATTTATTTTTTGATATCAGTTAGAACTATACTGCTACATAACATTAGAATCACTTTATTCCTCTTCAATTTTTATCCCCGTTTTGCTAGTAAATTCCACATTAATTACTACTACCTGTCGTGAAATATATACAGCTTACTCGTTTATATATGTTGTCACTCGGTTTTGAATCAGCTCTGCTACATCTTTAGCTGATTTTTGGCCATTAAAGTAAGACTTGGACTCCTCAGCAATAATGGATTCAATTTTAGTCTCTATTGGGCTCTGAACATTTATTCCAGCAACCATTTGCTCTAATCCTTGTATATCACTCTCAGTAATGTTAATAGAACCATTTGGATGCTCAAGTTTTCCTTTTTCCTTCAATATTTTGATTTGTTTTTCGTAAGCAAGTTTATTAATTGGAAATGCATTAATTTTCAGATAAAACTCTTTGGACTCCTGGCGCTCCTCAGACATTAAAAACTTAAGGAAGTCCCATGCCTCCTTTTTAACCGGAGATTTCTCATTTATACCTACTGTTGTTCGCGGTGTAAAAGCGACTCCCCTTTTCTGTCCAGCTATATGTGGTTTTTGATACATTTTTGTCCTCTCTTTCATAGCATATACAGCTCCCGTACTGAAATAGTCTTCTACCTTATTGATTGATACTAGGGAAAAATATGCTTCTTCTAAGTTCACTTGATCTGCAGTAACTATTTTCTCGTCATACATCTTCTTTACGTTTTCCAACATCTGTACAAATAACTCAGACTCGAACTTTGCTTTTCCAGTTGCTTTATCTACTAACTCAGCGTACTGATCATACACCAGAGATTGCAGCAGGTATTCTGGAGGAGTATTTCCAATAACATGTTTTTGTGTTCCTTTATTTTTCAATTCTTTTCCGATACTTGTAAACTCACTCCAAGTCCACTCTTTGTCATTCACTTTTACTCCAGATTGTTGTATCGCTGTATCGTTCGCAACTAGCCCACTTAACGAAAAAAATAATGGGATACCGTAAAGTTTTTCGTTTATTTTTGAATTATCTAAAATGTTATTAAAATATTGATTTTTATCAAAAGATTTATCCTGATCCATCATTTTACTTAAATCTGTAAGCAATCCTTTCTTCACATACTTTTCTTGTGGCAAAAAGTCTAGTACAATCACATCGGATCCTTTACCAGATAAAAATTCTGTATTCACCTTACTAATTTCTTTCTCTATGGAGATGTCGTCCTTATTCGATCCATTTTCGGAAAAATCACCTTTTATCTGGATGTCAATGTTGGGGTTCTTTTGTTCATATAGTTTCTCTGCCTGTTTTAGGCGTTCTGTATTACCTAAAGTCCACAATTCGACTATCGTTTTTCCATCTTTTGTTTTTCTTTCTCCTTTGCTATCACTATTTCCGCAACCTGCCATAAAGCTGATTGATAAGCTTGCTACTAGCATCATACAAACCTTTTTCATTTTAAATTCTCTCCTTATTTTTGCTATTTTATCTTTACTCGGTCGTCTTTTTTCAAAGGTTCACTGGTTTGTAAAACAATTTGATCATTCTCATATACGCCTTCTAACACGACTGTTTCTTGTCCATTGGATTCACCAATAGTAATGGGAGACTCTTCTATATAAAAGGCATTACCTAAAGGTCCTTTTTTTTCTTCTATTGTATAGACAAATGTTTTCTGTCCTTCCTTCTTAATCACCTTATTTGGTATAAGCACGCCTTTAGTCAATTGTTTAGTTATTGTGGCTTCCACCTGCTCCCCTTTTTTCAGTTCTTCTCCTTGTACTTTTACAAGAATACGTTTCTGTGCTTGTGAAGTTGCTGGTGTTATTTCAAATTGCTGTTCATCTTTTGGTTCACCTTTTTGATCGTCTTTTGGTTCACCCTTTTGTTCATCTTGCTGTTTACCTTGTTCCTGAGGTCTCTGATTTTCATTACTTTCTATATTTTTAATCTCTATAAGTTCACCTTCTAAGGATTTAGCATTTCTTTTCATCCCAATCTTTTCTCCAACCTTCAAGTGCGTGGCTAAATCAGCAGGTACTTGTAATTCAACTTTAAAGCCTTTACTCTCATCAGAGAGAATCACATCTCCTTCATTACTCGTAGAAGGTTGATCTTTCTTTGCATTTATTTTTGTAACGACTCCATCGAAGGGAGCAATCAGCTTCTTACTCATCTCTAATTCTTCTTTTAAACCTTTAATTTTTCTTTCTTGCGTACTAATCCCAATTTTTTGGCTCTCCACAGCTGTTTTGAGACTTTGTATATTTGCCTCACTTATACCCCCATTCGGTTGATCATTTGATTTGTTATTTTGTTGATTATTTGGTTGATCATTTGATTTACTATCTTGTTGATTATTCGGTTGATCGTTTGACTTGTTATCTCGTTGGTTTTTTGGGGCTTCATTATAAGCAACTTGAGCCTCACTCAATTCTAACTTTTTATCATTTAGTTCTAACTTTTTAATTTGAAGGTCTGCTTCTGCATCAAGAAGATCTTGCTCACTCTTTTTACTATCGTATGTCACTAATAATTGATTTTGTTTGACACGGTCTCCTTCTTTTACACGTATCTCCTTCACTTTCGCTTCTACGCTACTCGCACTTAACTTTACTTCTTCCTGTGGCTGTAATTCGCCATTACCTGTAAACGTTTGTTTAAGCTCACCATTTTTTGGCTTCTCTGTAATAACCTTCGGCAAATCCCAATTCGCTAACGTATTACTAAAGAGTGTTAGGATAGTTAAAATCCCTATGAATACACTGGAAATGATTTTAATATTTCGTTTTTTTCTTGTAACGTCTTGTTCTGTACTATACTCCATTGAGTTCCCTCCTAATATCTTTCCGAAGGAAAGTTTACATTGTAATTCTTCATTATTCCTTCACACCTGATAACTGAATTCCCTTAATAAAGTAGGACTGCGCATATAAAAATAAAAGTATCATTGGAGTCATATACAGAATAGAAGCAGAAAACCCAACACCGCGTGCCCCTTCATTAATTTTTGATAAATAGAGCGATAATGGATATTTGGATTCATCATTCAGAAAAATAAGCGGCTGTTCGATCATATTCCAATAATCCGCAAATAATAAAACAATAAGAGCAGCAATTCCAGGACGAATAAGAGGAAGAATAATCTTAAAAAAGATTGTAATATGGCCGGCTCCATCCATCTTAGCCGCCTCTATATATGCATCCGGGATATGCAACATGAACTGCCGGAGCATAAATATACCGAATGCTCCAAAGATTCCTGGAAGAATAATAGCCGCCGTACTATTTAATATTCCAAGTTTATCCGCCATGATATAATTCGGTACCAGTGTAACTTGGAATGGCATCAGCATCGTCAAAAGATAAACGATAAACAACTTGTCTCTTCCTCGAAATTGAATCTTAGCAAAGACATAGGCTGCAAATGATGCAACGATGACTTGACCTACTATGATTGGCACAACCATGAATACTGAGTTCCAAAACATTTTTAAGAATTTTGGATTTTCCACTAATACTGTTCCATATTGTTCAAATGACACTAAATCTGGGATTAATTTCAAATTAATGAACGGTGTATCCTTTTCCACTTTTCCAATCGAATCATAATTGAACCCAATCTCATGCTCAGTCATAAATGAGTTGGTCAAGGTAAATACGATTGGAAATAGCATCATGACGGCTAATATAGTCAAAAATAGCGTTAACATCCATTTACGAAATACATTTTCTTTTTTCATCTGCTTTTCCCACCTAATTCATAAACTTTCGAAAACGACGTTCTATTGCAAACAATACGAATACAAGGATAGAAATAACCCCCACCATCAACGTGGCAGCCGCTGTCAACTTTTGAATATCTAGCGACACGAACATATTGTTCATATAATGCTGCATCATATACAAACTGTCATGTGGTATACTTCCAGCAATCAAGTATGCTTCCCGAAAGACTTTAAACGAATTGATAATCGACATTAATATGACAAAGAACATTGTTGGTGTTAAATAAATGAGTGTAATATTTAGAAATGTATGCATACGACCTGCACCTTCAATTTCTGCAGTTTCGTAATACTCCTTTGGGATATTTTGTAAAGCTGCCAAGAATAAAATAATGTTGTATCCAATATTTTTCCATAGATATACGATTGACAAGATATAAATTGCCCAATTTGATTTCATCCAATCAATTCGTTCAAACCCCATGTTGTGCATCCATACGTTAAACGTGCCGTTCCAATCGAATAAAATTTGCCAAAGCATGACAATAGAAACCACAGGAACGACAAGTGGTAATACAAACGCGCTTCGTAACCAATTTTGAATATATATGTTTTGGTTCAAACAAAGTGCCAGTAATAAAGAAATAATGATGATGAGCGGTACACTCACTGTGGTAAACCAAAATGTATTCGTTGCTGCTTTGAGAAAAGAAGCACTACCCAACAGTTCTTTATAATTGGTTAAACCGACAAAAGAACCATCAGTAGTGCCATCCATTAACGAATAAATCATTCCCATTACAAATGGAATCAGATAAAAAATTGAAAATCCAATGGCACTTGGTAGAAGAAAAAATAAAGCTATACTTGTATCCTTTCGAATAAAATCCCCAAATTTTATTGGGGATTTTTTTTGACCTTGAAGTTTATTTAATGATCGATGGCTACGATCAAAAAAAACATTCCGCATATATGATCGACTTTTGCTTATTTTCATTCATGGATCCCTCTTTTTATGAGTCTATTTTTATAACTAAATCTTACAATTACGTAGTTTAATGGACACAGATGCAGATGAAATGCAGATAAAATAAAGAAATGAGGGATTTTAGTTCCGATGTTCATAAAACGGAATAGAAAAATGAAGATTCCCCTTCCTTGCTTAGAATCATAAGATGAAATCGAAAAAATAATAGATAAGCTTTATCAACTTTAGATAGGCTGGGTGGTTCTGTTGTAAAGATTATGAATAGTTCCAATGTCTTTTTATTGTACAAGGGGTATGTTGAAGGTTTAGAAGAAGGTGAAAAAAGATAAAAATTTAAGTGGACCAAGGTTAGAAAAGGATAAACGCTCAATTACATTACGTATATAGGGAGCACCCTGCATATCCATCAACTTAAGAAAAATAAATGCCCCCAGAGCTGAATTCCCTTAAATAGCTATATGGGGTCACTATATCATTCTGGGAAAATTGTACGCTAAGGACTACAAAATCTTATCCTATGAGCATCTTTAAAAGATAAATACATGTACAGAAAGAGGTACCGCCCCATACCCATCAACCTAAGGGTAAGTAAAATTCCGTTTAACTAGGTTTTTTCCTTTTTTCTGAAGATTCAGTGTGATTTTTTTAAAGATTTGCATACCAAATAAACCCTATCAGGTTTCAATTTTTTGGATTAGGCTACATGATCGTGAGACATAGAAAAGTTGTACACGACGCCTAAGATATCAAAGACTGTTTTCTTTTCATACCTATGGGATTTCCGTCCATTTTTCTATAAGAGATTAAACAGCCGTGACAATATCTTTGTTAATTCTTGGGTGTCTTTTTGTAGAGAGTGATAAATAAGTGGAAAATAATCTTTTATCATATAAATCGCTTTATATTCGCTTAGTTCTCGTTTTTTCTTGATGAGGAGTAATTGGCGCATTTGAAACATGGTGGAGGAACAAAGAAGGATACTTATTAATTGTCCGTATAAGTGACACTCTAATCGTTCTAATTTTACAGAATTACAATGATGAATACGAAAAAATGATTTCCATGTTTTAAATATCAGTTCAATTTGCCATCGTAAGGAGTACAAATCGTATACTTGTTCCTTTGGTAGATATTCCGAAGGGATATTCGTAATGTAAAAGTTAATTGCACTAAGTCGCTTACTACGCTCTTTATAAGTAATTTGCTTCTTATGTTCTTTAGATGCTAAATCCTTTTGTCTACTTTTCATTTGCGTTTCATTTAATTTGTACAGAATTATCCTTGCGGGCAGCTTTTGATACATTCCAATATAAATCTCAGGAATTTCATATGTTTCACCTGACTGTAATTGGTCAATGAATTGCTCCATATCTAGTTGGGTGTATTCAGATTGTTTTTTATTGTTCCATTTTGAAAGTATTCAGTTTCACTATTCTTCTGATATATACGAGTATTGAGCTTTAATCGTGAAATAAAATAAGCACCACACTCGTCTATCGTATGTAGATCTCTTAAATCGAAATATCCTAGATCACGTATACATACATCGTGCGGTTGAAGAGATGTTAAGCAAGTAGAACCATAAATTTTATCATATTGCTTTCCCGAGCCTACATGAACATGTAAAAATTGACCGCTAAGCAAATCGTATTCTAATTGAATTTTCACACCAGCACTATAACCACTACCTCCTGAGCCTTGATATGTAGAAGCAAATTTATCTGGAACCTGAAAATGTGTAGAATCCAATACACGAATACTACGAAAATAGTTTATATACAAAGTTGGAATCTTACTAGAAGAACAAAATTGTTGGTGAAGTAAATGTGCTAATATTTGTTGTAAAAACTGTACAGCCTGAGAATTAAAGCGTTGATTGAGTCCTTCCGGACTCATGGAAATGCCTGTGTTAGCTTCTAATTGGATACATAATTGTGTCAATGAAGTATGAGCTATATTTTTGCTTAACCAAACACATAAAGCCACTAAGTCTTGTGCACGATATTTACTTTTTCGTTGAACAAATCCGACTGTTCTAGCTAACTAATCCAGAGTATGTGGTGACATATGTTGCTGTAATTCTTTAGAAAACAATTGTAATTCATCAGAAATCCATAAATTCATACCAAAAACGCCACCCTTTCTGTATATTTCTACAAAAAGAATAGCGTATTTTTCGTTTTTTGGATACAATTTTTTAGCTTGGTAACGCTGGGGCGATATCCAGATATTAAGCAATTTAAACTTCGCTACCTCCACTTGAAATTGTTATAATTAAAATGTTCTTAATATTTTAATAATAGAGGATGAAGAATGAAAATTGCAATAGTCTGTTTCGATAACTTTACTGATATAGATGTTTTTTTACCGTGGGATTTATTAAATCGTGTCCGTTTAGTTGGTGGTATTTCTGATTGGAATGTCCAACTATTAGGAACGGAAAAAACTCATATATCCATGTCTGGCTTACGTATCCCCATGACAGGAAGCATATCTGATATTCCTTCCGCTGACGCTGTAATATTTGCAAGTGGTAAGGGTGTACAAGGTTTATATCAAAATCAAGAATATCTTCATAGCATTCATGTAGATCCTCAAAGACAATTAATAGGCTCTATGTGTTCTGGTTCACTACTACTAGGAGCTAAAAAATTATTAACCGGCAAAAAAGCAACTACATATCCATCCGTAGTAGAACAACTTAAAGAATTTGATGTAGACGTTATTGAGCAAAGTTTCGTAAACGAAGGGAATATCTCTACTGCCGCAGGTTGTTTTGCTGCTCAAGATCTCTCAGCTTGGATTATAAGAACCCTAATTAATGAAGAAATGGTTGACAATGTGCTAGAAACAGTTCAGCCAGTGGGCAAAGGTTTATATTTTTAATTTCAAATCAAGTCAGAAATAGATAATCTGACTTGATTATTTATAAAATAACGTTTTTGCTCAATTTCTTCTCCAGTGAATCCAAGTAATTCTTCTAAGTCGGGCTACCGTCACATCGTTATCAAGCTAAGGATTTGGAACCACCTCAAAATGAAAGTTTTACCCTTTTACAGTTAATTATAGAATTCGACTTATTTTTTCGTTTTGGGGAACTACCAATTTCTTAAGTTGATGGGCATGTGGCGGGACCACAGTATACGATAAAAAATACAGTGAAAAAAGGACACCCTCGTCAGATAATCCTAGCAAGCGTGTCCTTTTACACTTTTCTATCAATGAAACTATTATTTTACTCCTACGTCATTCCAAGCTTTTTGCACAGCTTGATATGTCGCGCTATTAACGCCATCGTAATCAGCAACAGATTGTAATAATGCAGCACGTGCCTTGCTGAAATCACTAGTTGGTGTAAGGTACGTTGTTAAAGCACGGTAGTAGATTTTTTCTGCTTTTTCCTTACCAATAGCATTGATTGTTAAATAAGCAGCTTTATTTGGAATACCGCTATTGATATGTACGCCGCCATTGTCTCCTTCTTCTGTTGGGGGTAAATATTGATAGTCATTCATATGAGCAGGCTGGCCATACTTTTCAGGATTTGATAAGCTGCGAAGTGCATCTCCTGCAACTTTTGGCGTAGTTACAGCTTCTCCTAAATCCCAGTTGGCTGGATCAACGAAATATCCAAATACATCAGAAAAAGATTCATTTAGTGCCCCGGATTGATTTAGGTATTCAAGCTCAGCTGACTTATCAGTTACCGCATGTGTTAGTTCGTGTGCAACAACATCAAGAGAACCTGACAGCGGTGCGAATTGAACACCATCGCCATCACCATATACCATTTGTTGTCCATTCCAGAATGCATTATTGTAGTTGGTTCCGAAATTAATTCCAGAACGAATCGTTGCACCTTTTCCATCAAAACTGTTACGGTTATGAACATTTTTATAATAATCATATACTTTTCCTGCATTAAAATGAGCATCAACTGCCGGAGCTTGGCTCTTATCTATCCAAGCATTATCTGTATCGAATAAATTGTAATTACTTGGATTTTGCCAATCAGTGCCATGATTAGTTGTAGTTGTCTCAATAACGCCACCGTTCATCGGCTTTGTTGTGTCTTTTAAATAGTATTTTCCATATTGACTGCTATAAGTTGTATTCAGGCTTTTTCGATCCCCTAATACGCCGTTGCCGTAGCCTTTTTGCGGAGTATCTGCATCTGTAACTGCATTATATGAATTTACAATTGTTCCATCTTCTGCGTTTACATATATTTTCCAGTTTGCTCCATAAGGTTTAATGAATTGTAATTGTACTTTATAAGTTAAGTAATAATTCCCGTCTTTTTCATAAACAACTAAATCTGCTTTTTCATTTGTAGATTTTACGGTTTCTTTCATTTGTTCTAACGGAGTTCCATTTGTTTCTACAAATGTATCTTTTTTTGCTAGATTAATATGTTTCCATGCATTTGAAAGGGCAGTTTCATTTGAAATCTTTGCCTTTGTATTTCCTTTCAAACGTTCAGCAGCAGCGGGATGCACGTCTCCGTTTACTGTTGTTACTTTGCCATCACGATCTGTATGAACAATGAAACGTGCTCCATCAACTGGAACTTTATTAATAGATTGAATGTACACATAATGTTTCATTTCTAAATCATCTGAATTTACTTCTTTCAGTGTTAAGTCAGTTTGTGGGTTGATTTTAAATAATTCTTTATTTTCTTCAAGGAACGATTTTACAGACTTTTCTGAATCTGCTTTTTTATCAGATAATTTCCCTGAAAGGAAAGATGGATTTCCTTGTTCATCATTCCACTTTTTTTGAACGACTTCCATTTTGTCCAAAGCTTCTTGCTGCGATACTTGTTCTGCTGCAAAGGCACTTGAAAATGGAGCACCTAAAACCATTCCGGTTGCTAGTAATGTAACGACGGATTTCTTCATTTTTATTTCTCCTCTCAATACTACGTATAATAAAGATGCATCTTATTAAGGGATTATACAGAAAAAACATTATCTTGTTATTATTAATGCAAAATTGCATATTCTTAAAAATTAGAATGTTTTTAATTTTCTATCTGTTTTATTGTTATAGAAACATCCTTTTTCACAATGATTTATGGATAGAGGAATTTAGGGGGAAAGGTGGCATGACTTGAGTACTTATATTCTCATACAATAAAAAAAGAGAGCGACATGCTATATAAGGTTTTGGTGCAAAGGCTGTATTTATCATTTTAGCCAAGAAGGCTCCTTCCTCAAGGAACGCGAAGTGAGTAGGTGGGAGATGAATTGGCTTCGGGCAAGGGATGGCAGGAAACCATCTTAATTGTTCGACATACATAAACTGTTACTTCACTACCTATCGAATGTACGTTTGTTGTATAATAGACATATATCGAAATGGGTGTGAAACGAATGATGATCAATAAAGCATATAAATTTCGTATCTATCCAAATCAAGCACAAGCGACCCTAATCAATAAAACGATTGGCTGTTCTCGTTTTGTATTCAATCACTTCCTATCTCTATGGGATAATGCATACAGAGAAACAGGAAAAGGTTTGGCATATGGTACATGCTCTGCCAAACTTCCTGCCATGAAGAAAGAGTTTGTTTGGCTAAAAGAAGTGGATAGTATTGCGATTCAGTCGTCTGTTCGCAACCTTGCGGATGCTTATACACGCTTTTTCAAAAAACAAAACAGTGCCCCGCGTTTCAAATCTAAGAAAAACAATGTACAATCTTACACCACAAAACAAACAAATGAAAACATTGCCGTTATAGGAAACAAAATTAAATTGCCAAAACTAGGTCTTGTTCGATTTGCCAAAAGTCGTGAAGTAAAGGGACGCATTTTAAATGCTACAGTTAGACGGAACCCTTCTGGCAGATACTTTGTATCATTGTTAGTTGAAACAGAAGTGCAAGAACTTCCGAAAACACATTCTTACATTGGAATGGATGTGGGAATAAAAGATTTCGCCATTTTGTCAGATAGAACAACCTATAAAAATCCGAAGTTTTTTCGATCATTAGAAGAGAAGTTGGCAAAAGCACAGCGTGTTCTTTCTAGAAGAATGAAAGGATCTTCTCGATGGAATAAACAACGAGTAAAAGTAGCTAGAATTCATGAATACATGACGAATGCTAGAAAAGATTACTTGGACAAAATCTCGACTGAAATCATCAAAAACCACGATGTTATCGGTATAGAGGATTTGCAAGTATCGAATATGTTAAAGAATCATAAGTTAGCAAAAGCAATTAGTGAGGTATCATGGTCTCAGCTTCGAACTATGTTGGAATATAAGGCAAAATGGGACGGCAAACAAATTATTGTCGTATCGAAAACATTTGCTTCGAGCCAATTATGTTCTTGTTGTGGATATCAAAACAAAGACGTTAAAAATCTAAAACTACGTAAATGGGACTACCCTTCTTGTCGTACACACCATGATAGGGATATTAACGCAAGTATCAATCTAAAGAATGAAGCGATAAGGCTTCTAACCGCAAGGACTGTGGAGATAGCCTAATAAATTAGAGTTCGATAGAACTCTTTACTTAGGAATCCCCCTCTTCTAAACGAAGTGAAAGTGGGGGTAGTTCAATATACTTTGTCTTGTAGTTTCCTATATAAAGCTGATCTTGAAACAAAAAAAGAATCCTTATAATAAGGATTCTGCAACAGGAAAGAACAAATATATAATAATAAAAAGAATTACTTATATTATAATTTAAAAATAAGACAAATATATTGAGAAAACTCGGAATGAATTGAATATTTATATGTGCTTATTTATAATTGATTAAGAGTTGGAGTAGTAATCTGTCATCTGTTCTTTTTTTAAAGAAGATTGATCTCAATCTTCTATTTTTTGTGTTTTTTCCTCTTCCATCGAAAAAAGGAAGAAGGATTACTTAAGAATTGTGGAAATTGCTTGCTTGTAGACTAGTTGTTGCTTACCATGAACCATCATAAGAATAGTGAATTTATCCATCGCAAGGATCTGCCCACGTACTGGAACGCCATTCTTTAAAAATACAGTAACTTCCCCTTTTTTCTCTTTCAATTGTTCATACATATCTTTTTGTAAGTTATACATGAAATACACCCCCTATTTGTATCTACTTTTCTTTTAATACTTGCTGCCTCTCATTGTTGTCTATATACAACTATCGTATCTCATTTAAATTAAAATACGGCTCTAAGAAGAAATTGAGCCGATCCTTTTAAAAATAAAAAAAAGACGCAATAAAGCGCCCCCCATTTGGGTAATTAAGAAGTAAGGTTTCCAAGATAACTGAAAAAATAGAACAGGTGCTTAGATTTTACCAGATTTTTTCGCTGAATGAACATGCATTATTGCATGTTAACGAATATCCTGCTATTTTCCATTTGGGGGCACCATACATGCCCATCAACTTAAGAATATTAACTTCCCCCCAATTGAAAAAAACGTTATTCTCTCTAAACAAGTTAAATTAGAAAGGATGACGTTTTTTATGAATCTTTCGATTCAAAGTGAACTCCAATTATTTGCTGAAGAATTACATCGATATCTTATTCTTCAGAAGAGCTTGCTAGAAAACTAGCTTTTGTACAACGGAAACGTAAGTTTTTAGGTCATGATTTGGTTACTCACAATATAAAAAGCTCAAATTTCTAAGCATTTAAATTGAGAGTGTTTTTTCATTACTCCTTGAACTACTCACCACTTAACGTCCTTACGGACTGTTTGAAGTGGGAGATTCCTGTGAACACCGATGTATCCACCGGTTATCTTAACAGGCTCTACCCGTAGTCCCTACGGTGAGAACATAAGTATCTTGTACGTTGACTCACCACACTACCTACTTTTGCTTGGTTTTCGCAACTTCGGCAAGCGTGGGTCGATAGAACGTTGAAGAGCAATCTGTACAAGTAAATGATAGCAAACATGTTGGCATATGCCAACCGACATTCATCTCCCACCTAAAATTGGCGTTTCACACCTTCACATTTTTGAGGAAGGAGTCTTCTGTCGGAAAACGATAAACAGCTTCTTTTTTATTGAATGTGTATTTTATTTCGGTATAACAGGGACCCAGAGTTCATGTCTCGGTTTATGTTTCGGACCGTAATAACATTCTATGCATGGTAAATTTGCAAGTTCATACTCAGAGGTTGAGACCCACTCAGAATATAAGCGTTTCCATGCATCCACTATGTTCGGAAAAACTGCCCATGTACTTGCAGGAATAATTAATGTTTCCATATCAGCTGATACTTCCCCATCATATCTTACACCCATAAAGTAGGAAAACTCTTCATCTGTTATGGCGGCTTCTTTTCCACAAACCCCCAAAAGGCTTTCAAGCGTGCATTTTGGATTTTCCCATGACATAGCTATTAATTCTTGCATAAATCCGTCTTTTTTCGCAGTGTTCCAAAGTGTAGGGATTTTTTTAAATGCGCTGCTTGTTTTTACGGGTTTACTCTTTCCTACAATTCTTAACTCAAAATCGAGGTTTTCAATTCTGTAATCCATCTCGGTACCTCCTTTAATAGAAATTTGGAAGGAAATTTTCGGAAAGGCTTTTAACTGTACTCCTTTATTACGAGCATTAGAAGGGGTTATTCCATGCATTTTTTTAAAAGCACGTGAGAAAGCATCGGAAGAAACGTAACCGTATTTAATTGCTACATCGATGATTCGAATATCACTTTTTTGAATTTCAAATGCTGCAAGCGTTAAACGTCTTCGTCTAATATATTCTGAAAGCGACACACCTGAGATTGAAGAAAACATTCTTGAAAAATGAAACTCAGAGCAATTAGCTGCCTTTGCAATCTTCTTGTAATCTATTTCTTCATCCAAACTATTCTCAACGTAGTCCAATGCATTATTCATTCTTTCTAGCCAATCCATAAGTTTACTTCCTTTCAAATATTTACTTTAATACATAATAGATAATAATAACCGACATTTCATGCCTAAAAATGTCGGTACAAAAAATACACCCTTTAATAGAATGTAAAATAAGGGTGAACTATTTGTTCTCTGGTGTTTATATATTCTTTTTATTTACTTCTATTATTTCTCTTTTAGAACTTTTATAATATTCTAACATAGCTTGTCGATTCTTTTATATAAAATCATCCTTTTAATGGTTCTGGTGCAAAAATCATTTGATAGAGGCATAGAAACCTGCATAGACTGTTCAATGGTAGTTTATGATGCAATTCCAAATAATTTATGTATGAATCTAACTTCATTTTGGGCAGACTTCACCTGTAAGTGAAGTTGTCCTTTTTTCATCATATGCATGGTTTCAACGCCACTCAATATAGAAGTGGCTGTTTCATATGACTTGAATCCTAACATAGAACGTACACGTTTCTTAATGAAACGGTGATCTTGTTCCACTATATTATTGAGATATTTAACTTACCTTAGTTGTATGCCTTCAGGCATACGTTTCTCTTCTTTTAATTCTTGAATTGCTACAGCATAGGCTGGGTTCTTGTCTACTGTTATTATGCGAGGTTTACAAATATGAGAAGCAGCCAAGGCTTTCTTGAAAAGGCGCTTGGCTGCTTGTTTATCTCTTGATTCACTTAGATAAAAATCAATGGTATTTCCTTCTGAATCGACTGCGCGATATAAATACATCCATTGCCCTTTTACTTTCACATACGTTTCATCGACTCTCCAGGAATCATTTGTTATCTTAAGGTGACGTCGTACTCTTTCATCTAATTCAGGTCCATATTGATGCACCCAACGCATAATAGTGGTGTGAGCAATAGACAGACCTCGTTCCTCCATCATTTCCACCAAATCACGAAAACTTAGGTTGTACCGTAGGTACCATCTTACCGTTAATAAGATAATATCAGGTTGATAGTGCTTCCATTTGAACAAATTTTCCTTTTTCCTACCGATTACACACCTTTTTTAGAGTAATAGTATCAGTATGTCCAAGATTTAGAGATTATTTGCAATTCCCCTGAAGTTTTTGCACCAGAAACGTACACACTATATGAACGTGATTATAGATAGAAAAACTTGATATTATTGAATTCTATGCTTTGATTTTCTGGACACATAGAAAAAATCATACAGTCTGATAAAGGGGGACTAACGTCTTTTCATGGATTTTATACAATAATATATATTTTAGGGAAATACACAAATGGAGTATTAATGCATTTAAGATAGTAATTAATGCCGGCTTAGTTCTAGTAAAATATTTAATCCTTTTTTTAATTCTTCCAATGATGCGTAAGCATAAGAAAGACGAATATGGTGTAAATCGCTTGGATCATATATATAACCTGGATTAATCAGAACATTTTGTTTAAGTAACTTTAAAAATAGCGCTTTATTTACAATAGGTTCATGAAACCTGAGCCATATATAAAAACCACCCTCAGACTTTTTCCACGTAGCGATTTTTTGAAAGTGATGTTCTAATATTTCTTCTACAAATGTAGCCCTTCTTTTCAATTGTTTACGAAGTGTAATCAGATGCTTTTCGTATAAACCAGATGATATCCAGTGTGCGACGATTTCTTGGGAAAAGGCACTTGAACCATAATCTGTTTGCATTTTAATATCAGCTAATCGCCCAATTACAGGTGAAGGTGCAACAACCCAACCGATCCGTAATCCAGGACTTAGCGTTTTGGATACACTACCGATATAAAGAACTTGCCCTGATGTATCAAATGACTTTATGGCAGGAGAAGATGATTCAAATAACAGTTCGTGATACACATCATCTTCAATAATCGGGATTTGTAGCTCTTTGCATGTATTGTATAGGTTTTTCTTTTCTTTTACCGACCAAGTATATCCTGTCGGATTATGTAATGTTGGCACACAGTAAAATAAAGATTGTCTTTTTCTTTTGAGTGAACGTAAATTGCCTGTCAAATGTGCGTCTCGTAAAACTGAAATCATACGCATTCCAGTGGATTGAAAGGGATGCACAGAATTTAAATACGAAGGTTGTTCTTGGAAGACAATGGATCCTTCTTCTAATAATCCAACTGCAATTAATTGAAGTGCCTGAAGTGCACCTGAAACAATTAATATGTTCTCTGTTGCTGTTTGAATACCGCGTTTTTTTAAATAATTACATAAAATTCCCCGAAGCTTTTCACTTCCTTGTGGTGATGAATAGCCAATTGCCTTTGATTCAAGTGAAATCTTTTTTAACGATTGTTCAATTTGTTTCGTTGGAAGTAATTCTGGTGATAATTCACCTGTTCCAAGACGGATGATATGATCCATTTGCTCATATTCGTTGATGAGTTGAATCGTGTGGTAGTTTGGTTTATGAATACTTGATTCAATGTGTTGCTGCCAATTTGGTTGAGATCTGTTCAAAAGCACATTCCACGAATTATTGGCCACAAATACCCCTGACCCCACTTTAGATTCGAGCAAACCATCCGCCCTTAATTCATCAAGCGCAAGTTGCACAGTACTTCGGTTCACATTAAATTGTGTTGCGAGTTGGCGCTGTGTTGGAATTTTTGTGCCGACAGTCCAATCACCTCGCTCAATATGAGACTTTATCCAATCTACAATTTGCTCTTGAACGGTCAAATGAGAATGACGATTTGGTTTCCATTTCATCTAATCCCCTCCTAAATTGGGTGGATAAAAAACCATCCAATTGGTTGTTTTCTTTTAGTTTTATCATAGTACGATAGTAATTGAAAGGGAGTTGATTATATGGAAGCCATTGTTCATGGAATAATCTTAGCATTCGGACTCATTTTACCTTTAGGGGTACAGAATGTATTTGTATTTTCACAAGGAGCCACACAGCCAAAACTAATTCGAGCACTTCCGGCGGCTGTTACAGCTGCACTATGTGATACTTTTTTAATTCTTTTAGCTGTTTTTGGGCTATCCACTATCGTTTTACAATTTGAATGGCTACGACTTAGCCTAATGATTGTTGGTATTTTATTTTTACTTTACATGGGATACGTTATTTGGAGGTCTGAGCCAACAACAAGTGAAACAAATAAAGCATTACCAGTCCGCCAACAAGTCATCTTTGCTTTATCGGTTTCTTTATTAAACCCTCATGCCCTCTTAGATATAGTTGGTGTTATTGGAACAAGTGCATTAAAATATGTCGGACCGGAACAAGCTATTTTTACAATCACATGTATTACAGTATCTTGGATTTGGTTCTTTGGATTAACTCTCGCAGGTACAGTCATGAAGAAGATAGATGGTACAGGAGGTATAATGAACATATTCAACAAATGCTCTGCCCTGTTTATTTGGGGAACTGCCATTTATCTTTTAATTGGATTAATATAACGTACAGTAATTTATAAAGATATTATGTTCAGCACATAACATCTTTATATCCATAAGCGACCGTTTATAGGACTTTATTTTTTTCTACCCAAATAGGGAAAAATACTGTTTAAATCTAGTTTCAAAATTCATTGCCCAAAATTAAAGGCTCTAACATATTAGTCATATATAATATGTAGGGCCTTTGATTTTAAGCTTTTTTGGGGATTTATATCTTGATAACGTACAATTTTCTTTTTTTGATATGGTAACCTCAAATAAGAGACAAGAAATATGAATTGCTATCTCCATTGGTTGCAGTCGTTTTGTATTTAATCATTTTCTTGTTCTATAGGATGATACTTATATTACACAAATCACACTTTTATGTTCTTGCTTACTTTTTAAAATAAGCAACACCAAAGTTTTCATTAAATCTCTTACACCAAACAGAAACCGAGCCATATGTACTTACATCTATCCCTTCAGGAATTTCATAGTTTTGGTCGCCTTTGTTTCCCTTTAACTTTCCTAATTCAATATACTGGTGGTTTTTCACATCTTCATTATTTTTTAAACGATCTGTAGGAACTAATACTACTCGCACATCTGGCCCGTTAGATGTTGAAAAATTAGAAAGGCGTAAAACACGTTTTCCATCCGCTAATTGATAGATTGTTGCTGTTCCAGTTGTTTCATGGACACCGTTTTGAAACTGACCTGCACTTATAACTTGATCTTGAACTTGATCCTGAACTTGTTCTTGAGTTTGTTTTGTTTTCATTGATTGCATTTCTGTCTGTGGCAACGCTTCATTCACTTGCTTATCAATAAATAATTTCTCCGGTCGGAACAAAGACCATAACATTCCCACGACAATTATAAAAACACCTATAAACCATATATATTTTCTTTTCATAAAGTAAAAGACCTCCGTTAATATACTGTGTAGTAGTATGTTAACAAGAAGGTCTTTCATTTCTCTTTCATAAATGTTACAAAAGTCTTTCAGCGTTCTTATTTTTTTCTGATGTGATGGGAAGAGTAAACCAAAATTCACTTCCCTGTTTTCCATCTGTGCGATCTCTCACACCAATTTCTCCTTTATGCTTTTCAATCAATGATTTTGCAATGGCTAGTCCAAGACCAGATCCTCCAGATTGTGAACTTCTTGATTGATCAGTCCTAAAAAAGCGTTCAAATACGCGTAGTTGGTCATTTGGAGAAATTCCTTCTCCTTCATCACGCAAAATGAACTGGACTTGTTGATTTTGCTTATTTTCCTCAACAATCAACTCAATTGTTCCAGAGACAGGGGAATATCGAATAGCATTATCTAACAAATTACCTATGACCCTTGCTATTTTACACGGCATAATTAATAGTCGGGGTAATCTATCAGGAACCTGCAATTGTAAATTAATCTGTTTGTCTTCTAATAAGACAGAATGTGACTCTAATACATCTAATAGAACTTTATCTATATGTGTGAAACTTGGATAAAAATCTACTTGTTCAAACTCTAACTTTGAAAGTTCAAATAAGTCATTGATTAATCCACTTAATCTTTCTATTTCTTTTAAGATCGTCGCTAAGTATTGCTTTCTCATTTCAGGATCTTCAATCAGGTTATCTTGTAACGCTTCTATCATCAATTGTATGCTAGCCATAGGCGTTCGTAAGTCATGTGAAATATTTGTAATCAGCTCCTTACGTGCATTTTCTCCTTCTTCTAACCTAGTAAACCCTTCTTCTAATTTTTTTGCCATCTGTTGAAAGGCTGTTGCTAATTCTTTAAACTCCTGTGGTTCTTTTCCAATTATATATATTGTTTCAAATTGTCTATCACTAAATTGTTTCGTTAATGTCATTAAATTTTTGATAGATCTCATGATAGGGCGTGTCATTAACCAGTAAATAAACGTAGAAATTATAAATGCCACAACCGCAATTATTGTTAATAGCCTTGTTTGTTCTGGTTCAAGTAACATTTTCGTCTCACTATACCATATAGCAAGTACCATAATACTGGTACTTAATACATTCATCAATAACAATTGAATACGTAATCTCATGTTTCATTTCCTCCATTTGGTTCAAAACGATATCCTATGCCCCAAACTGTATGAATCCAACGATTCTTTATCGTATGTTTCTCCAGCTTGTCACGTAAACGGCTCACTACCACGGTGACTGTGTTTGTAATCCCTTCATATTCAGTACCCCAAATGCATTCAAGAAGTTGTGAGCGAGAAAATACTTGTTTTGGATGCTTTGCCATGACATAAAGTACCTCAAACTCTTTCGTTGTTAAATCCACTTCATGTTCACAAACCAATACACATCTCGTCTTTGGATAAATTTTCAAATCTGGAAATTCTATCACTTCTGATAAGGATTCTTTTGCTTGTACCGGTATCTGGTTGACTCTTCTTAGTACAATTTGAACCCTTAGTACTAATTCACGAGGGGAAAACGGCTTTGTTACATAATCATCTGCACCCATTGTTAGTCCTAAAATTCGATCCCGTTCCTCGCCTTTAGCAGTTAACATAATAATAGGTACATTTGATTGTTGACGAATTTCCTCGCATAATTCCCATCCATCTTTTTTCGGCATCATCAAATCTAAAATAATTAAATCTGGTTGATACGTAAGGAATAAATCCCAACCTTCTGTGCCATTTACAGCGGTATATAATTCATATTCTTCTCTTTCTAAATACCGTTTGCATACTTCTCGAATATTTTCTTCATCTTCTACGATTAAAATTCTTTTTTTCATCTGTAAGCCTCTCTTCTTTTCACCAATAATACAAAAGGTTCTCTTATATGCTTTCATCTAATACAGATATAAAATTCAGATAGAAAGATGTAACGACTAATCGTAGATCTAAATCAGAATCCTACACTTTGGTCTTATGGTCACTGAAAACGATTAAAAGTGCCAATATAATCTAGATGATAATTTTAGTATTTGATTACTTATATGACTAGATAAACACTTAAAATAGTAGTATCCCAATCATATAAATCGAAAATTTAAATCAGATTTTTTATTGTGTATCTGTTTTCCAAGATTTTCATAGTAAAAAACCACTGCTTTAGCTATGGATTTTTACATACATGATTACAAGAACAAACGAATGAAGGATACATTAAAAGGAATGAGTTCAATATCGAACTCATTCCCTATTAGCAGCCTACATTCTTATTTCTAACTTTTTGGGTTCAGTCCATTACCGATGTTTTTTAAACTTTGCAACAAAACCGTTCCCTTTTACTTAGCTTTGGCGAAACTCCATCTATCTTTAATCTCACCACGATATTTCTGTATA
Organism: Bacillus cereus group sp. N11; assembly: GCF_016483605.1. Taxonomy (NCBI): domain Bacteria; kingdom Bacillati; phylum Bacillota; class Bacilli; order Caryophanales; family Bacillaceae; genus Bacillus; species Bacillus cereus group sp. N11. Next base: position 169,239 of record NZ_JAEHBN010000009.1, on the reverse strand, counting down.
TCATTACCATATGAGATATAACCACCATCATAAGTAGAAAACCCTATCTCGTTGCCATCAGATTGTAGGCTCCATTCTCTCTGGTAATCAGGGTGGCCTGGGCTATGTACACGATTAAATCTAAAAGTACTTGCATTTTGTTTTTGGTCAAAATGGATATACTTATCTTGAAGTTTTAAATATTCATAGCCTGAATAAGCACTATTTTGAACTTTAATGTGTACCTCTTCACCTGCTTTGATTGGTTGTCCAGGTTTAGGCTGCCCTTTTCTTTCAATGATTACATTAACTGATTGCGTGTAATTCCCACCAGATGCAAGGTATTGCCACTTATCATTTCCTTTATAACTGAGCACAGGATATCCACCAAGCTGCAGAGTATAAGGAGTTCCTTCTACAATATGCTCTTCGCTGAATCGATGGGTCAAATAATTTTCATATTCTTTATTATACGTAACAACTGTAGAGATTTTTTGTGTCGGAAGTTTCTTTTGTGCATCATTGATTTCAAATGTAACTTCTTGTGATGGATTGAAATCATTCAAACTTACAGTTTCTTTAGACTCATACACGTTTCCCTTTCTCACTAATGTTACTTGTTGTGTTTGTTTGGATTTTTTATTTTCAAAAGAAACAGAGACTTCATTACTCGCTCCGAATAATCCAGGTACGACTGCTGCATAAAACTTTTTCGTAAATGGATCATAAGCACTATATGACAATTCCGGTTGCTGAATTTTTGTGAAAACACCGACTTTTGCGCCTTTCGAAACATAAGATTTTTTAGCATTTTCTAGATTCTCTTTCGCAATGATAACTTGATCTCCTCTGCTATTATCTATAAATTCATTTATCTTTTTAGAATCTACTTTAACATGCTTCAGAACCTCGTTAAACGTTAAATTTGTATCACTACCAACACCTTCTGGTGCATACATTCTAAACTTCGGTTTGTTCCCGATATCAGTCTCTAGTATTGTAGTCGAAGCATTTACACGAGATTCAAATTTTCCTGAATCTCCTAAAGTCATAAATTCTCCATCTTTCTCAATATACAATTCCATTGTACTCGTAGGTAGGACTTCAACAGAAAGAATTGCACCTTGTTCAACAGCTTTCAATTCATCCAACGACAAGTAAATATTTACATCTGCTTGATTATCTACACTGTCTATCAATACTTCTGTTGTATTTCTTCCACCTTTTTCTGTACTTAACTGATTTGCTTTATAACGATCTTGTGTTGCCTTTACTGTACTGATAATCTTGTCTCCTAAACGAATGTTAAAATGAGGAGAAACATTTTGAGCAGACGCCGTCCCTGTATTTTTATATTCTAACTGTAAGCTCACTTTTGCTGCTTTTGCTGAATCAACAGTTTTTGCGGTAGACCAATCTATATTAGAAGAATATCTTTCGGTATCTGTTGATGTTTTCGAGTATCCATAGCTCACATTTAATGAGGCCTTCCCAGAAGGAACAGGACCGGCTGCGGAACCTTCTACACCACCTTCGACACCTGCTCCTACACCAAACGAATGTTGTGTCGATACACTTTTTTCCCAACCTTTATCAATGGACCCACCGTTTGAATCCGTAATAGCCGCAAGAGGAGTAACCCCAATACGTTTTATACCAACTTGCAAATTCGGTATATTTGCAACCATTGGATTAAACTCAGTATCAGAGTTACTGCCATAATACTGAACTTCATATGCATCTGTAAAAGGATCTCCATCAGAATTCGCGCTCATAGGATTTGTAATAAATTTTAATTTATCCTTGTCTCGCTCTGGATCCCATGCCTGTGCTTCATTTTTCCCGGTTTGTCGATTGAACTCAATTTTATAGCCTTTTATTTCTAAGTCGTTAGAAATACCATCTTGATCCCAATCGTTATTTTGTATTTCAATTTTTTCAGTAGACATCTTTCCCTTTTTTCCATCAGTTCCATAGATAAGATCTTTTCCTTCTTTTGCATTTGCATCCTCTTTGAACATTTCAATTGTGCTTCCTGCATTCGGCTGTTTTATGTCTGCTAAAGCAGGAGATGCTAAAGTCAGTGCCATCGATACACTACCTAATACACTAAGTGCTGGCTTCAATTTCTTCATTATTATTTTTCCTCCTTGATTTTTAGGTGAGTTAGAACACCTACTATTAAGAACAACTTCATCATATCTAATACATCTTTCATTTATCTCTCAAAAGTGTTACAAAAGTCTTTCATAAATATAAAAATTCTTTCATACATGTATTACTTTTATTTTATGTATATAAATGCGGCAAACCATTTAGGCCGTGGTTAGTAATTGTTGTAGTTCATTGTACGCTGAAAAGGCGGAGTCTATTTGAAGACTCCGCCTTTGTTTGTATAGGGTATGAATGGTTTCGATTCTCTTTATCGTACGGTATAGCATGGCAAAATGTTTGAAATCCAGAGGATCTAGCAAACCGGCACTTCACATGGCGATAGCGTGTTACCCCAATATTGAAATATTTTATAAATATCTAATCAAGCATTTGTTTAAACATTTAGATTGGTAATTACACAATCAATATAACTATACCCAAACCTATACTTATTGTGTATTTTTTACAACAAAGAAAAAAGCATATTATTTGGACGCTTTTATGCCATCATTTATTTAAATGAAGATTTTTATAAACCAAATTCAACTAAAAGAATATATGCTACCACTTATCGTTGTCTAAGATGTCTTACCCTATTATGAATGAGTAAATTGACCAACAAGTTATTGTTCAGTCATAGTTACTAAACATTTTGTAATTTCCTAACAAACAGAACAATTTTCAAGAAAAATGTTATCTAGATCGAGTTGCGCGTCAAAGTCTTTTGCAATCTCATATTTCATTTGCTCAATTGTATTTTCAGCCCCTGTAATCAATACTTCATTATTATTTATGTTTGCCGTATATATCTCACGTGCCGTAGATGCTTTACGTGGTATACATTCCATGTTCCATAATATTTTTATCTTTGATAAGATGCAAATTTTTAAAGAAACAAACTATTATGATTGCATTCTAAATCGCACTGATAATTAGACAATATTAATTTATTCTAGGCTCTTTTGCATATACACATAAAATTCTATTTCATCTTCTGTAGTGTAAATGCCATATTGAAAATCATGCATTTCTAATATTCCTTTTACAATCGCTAAACCTAAACCTGTTCCAGATATGTCTTTACTTCTAGAGCTTTCTAAGACAAAAAATGGTTCCCAAATTTTTTCAATTTGAGTTGTAGTTGAAAATTCTACTCCGTTTTTTATACTAAACAACAACTGTTCACGAGACTCCTCTAACTTAATTTCTATCTTTTGATTTGCTGTATATCTAATTGCATTTGAAATAAAGTTATTAAAAACCATTTCTATTTTTTCTTTATCACCAAATATAAGTATCTTATCTTGTGGATATTTAAAAAACACATCTATATTTTTGGATTTCATTTCAATTTCATGCGCTTCTAAAACATTGTGAATGTGTGATACTATATTAAATTGTTCTTTTTTTAATTCATTTCGTTCTATTTTTGCAAATTTCAAAAGTTCTTCAATTAACTTTGAGATGTTATCAGTTTGTTTAATAACAGTCTCTAGATATGTTCCGTCATCTAACCCGTCTTTGATTCCAAGAGAGTATGCTTTAATCAATGAAATAGGCGTTTTTAATTCATGTGTAATATCACCCATAACTCTTTTTAAATTTTCATTTCTGTGAGTTAAATCGTGATGGGCCTGGCATAGTTTATTACTCATTATATTTATACTCTCAGCCAGATCTTGAATTTCATCATTGGTTTTTATATTAGTTTGTTTAAAATTTAAGCTTGAAATATCTTTTGTAACAATACTCAGTTGCTTTAACGGATCAGTAATCTTTTTAGATTGTATCCATACTAATACGATTACTATAACAACAGCAACACTAAATATAAAAATATTAAGTTCATTAAACATATTTATGATTTCGTCAGAGTGAGCCATAGATACCCCTACCACAATAAACATATCTTCTTTTGAGAGTAAATTAGCAAAGAATTGGGCCTTTAATTTTCCTTGATCATATAGTTCACCAGTTTTTCCGCTTTTTTCTACTTGTTTTAATTTTTCTATTCCAATCCAAAAACGATTTAATGTAACTCGTTTCTTTGAAAGTTCCTCACGTAAAGACCAAATCAAATCTTCTGGTTTTTTTGTTATAGGTGTATACACAATGGTCAGATTATACTTTTGCTCCATATCTTGAATGTTATTTACAAATTGTTCCTTTGATTGATTTTGTATTTGTGTCGTCACAATATTAACTTTTTCTCTTGTTTTATATAAGTAATATTTAGGTAAAAAATAGTTTGTCAATAATAATGATAGTGTAAAAATAAAAAAGATTATAATTGATATATTTATAAATAATTTTTGAGCAAGTTTACTCATAACTTTCCTCCCTATTAAATCCTATGCCTCGATATATTTTTATGGTCTAGTTACTCATATAGAAATTGAGTTGAAATAGAAAAACATTGGAATACCACGGCGGAATAAGTTCATCACTCCATTTAAAGCGGAGATGATTCATTTTAGAAAACAAAACATTAGCTGAAATCGAAGTCATACATATGATAAAAAGGACAAACTCTCCAAGGGGACAGAATTGTCTACTTGGAGAGTTTGTCAACCGAGTATTTTTGCACCAGAATCGTTTTGATTAGTTATTATATTTTAGTCTAGATCTTTTAATGAATTAAAATCCGTAATTTCCCCATCTATTTTTATTTGTACTTTTTGTTTTGGATGTGCAGTTACCGTCCAAGCATTTGGTAAGAATCGGTCCTCATGAGATAAAGTAGAAGGTGAATTTCTAACTTTTCCCCCTAAATATAGGGTAGCGGAAGATCCTCCATCCATAGCCATTGCATTTATAGCTCCTTTTTCATACAAAATATCTTGACATTCTTTCAACGTAGCTCCAATACTTTGCGATTGTCGACCATCTATAACTAGAAACATAATGGAGCCATCTTTTTTCTGGGCCATTATACTACGCGGTCCAGACCCCCAACCTCCATCACCTTCTGTTATCATTCTTTTTTCGTTTACAATTAACTGTGGCATGAACCCTGCTGCAGAAACAACTTGTTTATCTAATAGTTGATGTGGAGAGTAATTTCCAGTTATCATTTGACCAAATTTTGTTAATCCAGTAATGATTGCAGGAGAATCCTTATCGTGATTTGTTTCGATAATTTTTCCATCTTCTATTACAATTCCAGTTGCCATACTTCCCCCGCCTCTTCCAGTTTCATCAGCAAATCCACTCGCATTCACAGCAACAATCGCATCATTTCTTTTTGCCATTACGCTAATTTTTTCTCCCTTGTCTTTTCCCTGTGTACCTTGATGGGTAACAAGTTTGACATTAAAAGGATTACTAATAGTAATTAATTTCCCCTCAAAATGAAAGCGACTGGTTTTGTTACTTTTAATGGTCTCTACATCAATTTTTAAGGGTTGGTTTTTTAATTCTTTTAATCTTTTTTCTGCTATTCTTTTATAGATTCCATTATTACTATTTTCCCATTTAGGATTATTAATAATTTCTCTCAATTTATCTAACTCTTTTTGAGATAAGAAGGTGTACTTTACGTATTGTGGATGTTGAGAAGTCAGTATACTCTCAGCAACGGTTATACGAAGCCCTCGACCATATTCGGTACCGAATAATATACCTATACCAATAAGAATGAAAATACAAAAAAGGATTAAAAACCTTTTTAAGAATTTTCTTAGATGTTTCACAGTTTTATCCTCCTCGATCAATTGATTACATGAAGGAATAAGACTATACATCCCAACTCAAATTCCTCAGTTAGGTTGACACGTTTCACTTATTAAATCAACTAACTGATTTATCCCCTCGTTATTTTTACTTTTGGAATTATTCATATTTTGAATGTACTTTTCTTTATTTTCATATAATTTTTTTATTGCGCGAATAAACGTATCATATTTTGTGTCTTCTTGAAGTAATACTTCAGCATACCCTGAACGTTCAAAGTATTTTGCGTTTATAATTTGATCTCCTCTACTTGAACCACTAGTAAGTGGAATGAGAAGCATTGGCTTTTTTAAAACCAACAGTTCAGATATAGCGCTAGAACCCGCTCTTGAAACCACTATGCTAGCCAGATTAAGTATATCTGGTAACTCCTCTCCTATATATTCGAATTGTTTGTACCCTTCCATATTAATAGATGCATCCACTTTCCCTTTTCCACACATATGAACAATATTAAATTCCATCAGCAATTTATCCAAATTGCCTCTCACTATATCATTAATCCACTGTGCCCCTTGACTTCCCCCCATTACAAGTAGAATAGGTTTATTTAGTTGAAATCTACAAAAGGCTTTTCCGCTTAATCTATTACCTTTTAAAATTTCCTCTCTAACAATTGGACCGATATAAGTTGTTTTTTCGGATTTTAAATTTTTTTCTGTATCAGGGAAAGTTGTACATATTTTCGTTGCAAAAGGAAGAGCTATTTTATTAGCAAGTCCCAAAGTACTATCTGGTTCACGTATAATAATAGGTATCTTATTCAAACGCGCCCCTATAACTACAGGAACAGATACAAATCCACCCGCTGAAAACACAACATCTGGTTTCATTTTTTTAATTAATCTATAACTCTGTAAACATCCCTTTATAATTTTGAAAGGATCTTTTATATTATCCCAATCCCAATACCGCCTAAGTTTTCCTGTTGAAATACTATGATACGGTACATTTGTAACTAATGATTTTTCAATTCCATTGTGAGATCCAATATACTGAACATCCCATTCCTTTTTAATAAATTTAGGGATTAGCGCAACATTAACCATGACATGTCCAGCTGTACCGCCTCCAGTGAATAGAATTCTTTTACGCATACATGATTCCACCTTTATTTTTTAGTAAAATACTCAGGTCTAGATTAATTGAGATTTAATTTTCTTTCCTTTCCTTAACCATTTCTATCATCTCAAGAGTTCTCAAACCAAACTACTAAACATCCGTTTTTTTCAAGAAGTCATAAAGAATGTTTTTATGTGTACTTAGCATAGCTTCTGGCAAGTTATCAACCTTATAAAAATGTAAATTTAAAGATTCATCATCTGATATTTGCAATTTTCCTTTAAATTTATTAGAGCTATACACAACGGTAACCGCATAAAATTCATCTTTATTTTCCAGCTTTCTAAAATATGCTTCCCCAGAAAATACATTAAATAACGTAAGAGCCTCTACTAGCAACCCTGTTTCCTCATGAACTTCTCTTTTTGCAGTAGTTTCAATGGATTCTCCTAGTTCCATTAGCCCTCCAGGAATTCCCCATAGACCGTTTGGTTCCTTTCTTTTCTGTAATAAGATACGATTTTCATGATCGATTAAAATAACAACAGCTCCAACTAAAATCAAAGGGCGATGTCCTATAATTTTTCTAAGCTCTGTCACATAGTCCATGTTTTATTTGCTCCTAATGAATGCGGCAAAAGCAATTGAAAATTATTTTTCTCTTTTACTATTTATTGAAGTTCCTAATTGATTAAACTTTTTATCGTTCTCCGACAGAAGACTCCTTCCTCAAAAATGTGAAGGTGTGAAACACCAATTTTAGGTGGGAGATGAATGTCGGTTGGCATATGCCAACATGTTTGCTATCATTTACTTGTACAAATTGCTCTTCGAAAACTGAAGATATGAGGTTGGTTGCAGAAAAACGTTGCAACCGTAAAATCTTCAACGTTCTATCGACCCACGCTTGCCGAAGTTGCGAAAACCATGCCAAAGTAGGTAGTGTGGTGAGTCAACGTACAAGATACTTATGTTCTCACCGTAGGGACTACGGGTAGAGCCTGTTAAGATAACCGGTGGATACATCGGTGTTCACAGGAATCTCCCACTTCAAACAGTCCGTAAGGACGTTAAGTGGTGAGTAGTTCAAATAGTTGATTTGTTTGATAAACCTTTAGTTCATATCCTTTATCTAGTAAAAGATCCTCTACAATTTCATAAAGGTCATTTCCAAATTCACTACATTCAAACTTAGTAAATATCAGTATGACAAATTTACTTCTTCCTACTATTCCTGGAATTTTTCCGTAAATCTCTTTACTCTCAATAAACGTTACACATTCCTTTATTTTTTTCAGTAATAGTGCTGCATGTTTTTCTTGATCATTCCAATCTAATAAATCAAAAATAGATACATTTATGGTATCGTTACCTTTCATATCTATAGAAAATATATCTATCTTATTTTTAGAATGAAGTGCCATTTTATACTTCTCCTTTATCGTTTGCTCATGTATTCCCATATATCTTGCAATGAATCTATGAATTGAATTTTAGGAGACCAGCCATGTTTTCTAATATCATGTAAAACTAAATCATATTGATCTTTGCTCTTCACATTATTTGTTTCTCGTACCCGAAAATCTAAGTTCGTTATTTCTTTATACACATTTAATACTTCTAATAATGAACGTTTTATACCCGATCCAATATTATATTTCTTTCCTTTTTCACCTTCACATAGTAATACATGATACGCAGCAACTGCATCACGAACATCTAAAAAATCTCTTGCATCTTGGAGATCGTTAACTTCAATGATCGGCTCACATTTCCCCATCTTAATATCTACTAGTTTCCTTCCAATAAGAGAACATATCCCTGTAGATTCACCTGGTCCAATTAGATTGGAAGGCTTTGCTATAACGATATTCGAGCCCATTAATTCGCCCCATGCATCCGCAATCAGTGCTTGCATTGTTTTGCTTAAACTATATGGATGTGGAGGTATTGTATTTTTGGTTAAATCATACTGTAGCGCTGAGCCTAAAATAAGCGTTTTACAATTTGGAACCTCTTGTCTCAGTGATTCTAATAAATAAGAAGTTCCCATTATATTGACTTCCATGCTCTCAAGAGGATTCTTCCATGATTCTAAAACAGAATTCCGTCCTGCTAGATGTAATACATAATCAGGTTTTATTCTCTTAATTAAGTTCATCACTTCTGTTTTATTTGTCAAATCACACACAACACTATTCGGAAGCTTAATTGTACGAGAATGTGTTTGGAACATGGGAATTACGTTTATACCCATCTTTGAAAAATATTGATACGTGTGTCGTCCGGTGAAACCATTTACACCCGTAATCAAAAGACATGCATCTTTTTTCATGATATGAAACCTCCCTTTTTCAACATTTTCTTCACTTCACTTTTTTGTAGAAACTCCTGTTGAGAACTATAATTCGATAGTGTAACAGGTGGATAATTGGAATAGTGTTCCTGAAGACCTTCTATATGAATAGTAGGCAATACTACAAAATAATCTTCACCAAAACATATACTCGTTTTACTTTCAACTTCAGAAAGCAAAATTTCACTTAATTTCTCACCGGGACGAATCCCTAATTCCTTTATTTGTACATCTGTGTTCTGAGAATCTTCAATTAAAACTTCTGCCAAATCAGTGATTTTACAAGCTGGCATTTTCATTACAAATATTTCTCCACCTTTTCCTTCTTTTGTTGCTTTAAATAACAATTCCACTGCCTCTTCAATTGTTAAGAAAAATCTAGTCATATCAAAATCTGTAATACCTATTTTTGAATATTCCTTAATTTGATTCTTAAAAATAGGTACTACACTTCCATTTGAACCTAAAACATTTCCACCTCGGACACAAATAAACTTTGTTTTACTTGATTGTAAATTTGCATGGATTATTAGTTTTTCCCCAATTGCTTTTGTCATCCCATATGTGTTAGATGGGTCAGCAGCTTTATCAGTTGAAACATATATTACTTTTTCTACATTATTTTGAATGGATGCTTCAATTACATTTTCTGTACCATTTATATTCGTTTTAATTGCCTCATAAGGTTGGTATTCGCATACTGGAACATGTTTCAAAGCGGCAAGGTGAAACACATAATGAACACCTTTACAAGCAGAAACTAACGCCTCTTTATCACGAATATCTCCAATAATAAATTTAAAATTATCATGATTATTAAATTGTTGTTGCATTTCAAATTGAACCGTTTCATTTCTTGAAAAGATTCGTATTTCTTTAGGGGATTCTTTTAATAATTGTTTGATAAGTTCGTACCCCCAAGAGCCTGTACCACCAGTAACCAAAATTGTTTTATTATACAATTGCTTTTCCTCCTAACAAATAACTCACTTAAACTTACGAAATATCCATTTAATAGATAGCCCTATCAAATTCTAATTTTTTTATACGCTTGTATATATCTTTCACTCAATGCAATAATAATAGTAGTTTGTTACAACCAAGTGACATCTTTAATAAAATGAACTTTTAATTATTTCCTCAAATTGGATTTTCCAGGGATAATATACTATTAAAAAACCAACTACTTCATGAAGTAGTTGGTTTTTTTACAAACTTTTATGATTTGAACTGTTTGTTACATTAAGATGTTTTTTCAATTGATTTGAAATTTCATCAACACTTTGTTTATTAGGAACAGCATAATAAACGCCATTTATATATTGATCCTCACATTTTATCTGCATTTTATCTAATACTAAGTTACTCCCCATCATATTTTTAGCAACTACTCCCATGTCCTCAAATGTTAAATTTGTTTTAATATCACCATGAGCCGCATCTAATATATTACCTAATTTTTGAATAGAACCAACAGATAATGCCTTTTTTGCGATGGCTTCAAGTACTAATTGTTGTCGTTTTCCCCTCATAAAGTCACTATCAATTTTTCGCGTTCTTGCTAAAGCAAGAGCTTGTTCTCCATCCAAATGTTGTATACCCTTTTCAAGATGGATAGCACCAGCTTGATCTTTACTATCTTGTTCAGTAAACGTTATTGGAACATCAACATCAATACCACCTAAAGAATCTACAATTTTGGTAAATGATTCAAAGTTGAATTTTATATAGTAATCAACTGGAACATCTAAAAAATTTTCTATTGTATTAATTGTACCATCGACACCACCATATGCATGTGCATGCCCAATTTTATCCTTTATATTCTTTGAGGGAATAAATACTCTAGAATCGCGTGGAATGCTTAATAACTTCACTGATTTACTATCTTTATTAATAGTGGCTAATAATAGGGCATCTGAACGAACTGCTTCTCCATATTGTTTTTTTCGCCCTTCACTTTCATCAACGCCCATAATTAAAATTGAAATATTATTTTTTAGGGGGTCAACTGCCGTTTGACGTTTATCCGATTTGTTCCCTCTATCTAATTCTGCATACGCATCCTTTATAACAGCCCTAGCTTTCATAAATATATGGCCACCGTAAAAACTTCCCAAAAAAATGAGAAAGAGTAATGGTATAACAACAAATCTTCGTCGACGTTTTTTCTGTTTCCGCTTTTTCAAATATTCATCCATGGATTCAGAATTATCATTCATGTAGATTTCTCCTTTCATTGATCAACAAAATAGGGATTGTTTAGTTATTGTAAAGTGGTTTCAGCACTCTCTTTAGAAAGGGGAAAGTACAGACTCCTATATTTGTCTTCTCTTATTACTTAACTAAGTATGCCTTTCGTTTGTTACATTTGTTTGACAAAATAAAAAGGAAAAACTAATTGAATAGTTTCTCCTTTTATTGTGTATTGCAGAGAATGTCATACCCCCACGCCCATCAATTTAAGCAAAGCAAACGTCCCAAAACGAATAAATGAGCTAACTTCTCAAAATAACTAACTGTAGAGAAAGAAACTTTTCATTTAGGGGATACTTCAAAGCCTTAGTTTGATGGCGATAGGGTACAGACCGCAAATCGGAAAAAACCCACATTAAGCAAATTTCGACATAGAAACAAGTGATTTTAACAACGTTAAGAGTGTTTAATGCAGCACAATGTCATTTGTGTTGTATTAAAATGAGAAATACTATTCAAATCGATTGCTAACGCACCCCAATTTACTCAAAATAGCCTACTTTTATATGCACCCCAATTTAAAATAAGGTTAAAATGACTCAAAAACTCTTAGCGTGGTTTTTTTCCGAAATGCTGGCGATACGCCTATATATGGTCCTACTCCATATAGAAAACTACAAGATAAAATATATAAAAAATCCTAAATTGGAAAAAAATTCAGATTTGGCGGGTTATTCTTTGAATCGTTTCCGTACCCCTGATAAGGACGCCGGTTTCTGATTTCAAATTTCCACATAGTCAAGTCAGAGAATAACTCGCAATGTCTTGTCCCATCCCAATACATAAGGCAGATAAATCTTGTGCCCTGAATTTACTGTTACGTTGCACAAACTGAGTTTGTTTGGCAAGCTCTGTTAATGCTTGTGGTGAAAAGACGCGTTGTAATTCCTCTGAGCGCAGTCGAAACACTTGAGAACTAGATAGTTTTTTCATAAATATTCCTCCGCTTTTTCTTAAATTTTATACAATAGAAAGAAAAAGGAAAGAGGGAAGCGGACATGTATCCATTAGGTTCTAAAGAACGTCCTATCATCGTAAAGGTTTCGTCTAAAGCAAGAGCAGAGAAAGTGACTGCGATTTGTGAGGCATACAATTTTTACTACATAGTTGGACTAGAATTCAACGAAGATGTGACGGATTTAAAAAAAGCAATCAAAGATTGCTCAAGGCCAGCAAATATTTATGAGAGTTGTTCATGTAACAGTGGGAAAAAATACAAGTTTTGTTGTATGAACAAAGAAATTGAGCTGGATATATAAAACAAGATGCCCTCATTTTTTTCGATTTGGGGGTATCTCGTTTTTCTTAACTTGATGGCGATGTTTCTGTACCCCTATATTATGTAGCAATTAATTGTGGGAAATTTAAACAAACGTTTGTTTAAGACACATTTCTAAAAGGATGTTACGTCTAATTTGTTCTATTTCATGTTTATTATATAACAATGAGAAAAGTAGGGGGAAGAAAAACAAAACTGCACAGTAATCTTTTGAACCAGATAAAACTTATATCAAATTCAAAGGAGAATATTTTTTTATCGTGCGATTGATAAATTTGTAATAATTAGACTAAGGGAGGTCTTAATCGAAATGGAGAATAAAATTGTCAATTGGATTCATTATGTAGCAAACCATAATAGAAATTATTAAGTAAATATTGATGTGAATTTAGTGAAAAAGCTCTTCATTTTAGCATTTTGAAGAGCTTTTTCATTAATTATAAATATACGGGCGTGTATTGATTTTTATTTCCCCAAAATAATTACATGAAAATCTATTATTTCGAACTATCCCATGAACCATCTGAGTTAAAATAGTACCATTTGCCATTAATTTGTTGCCAGCCTGTTTGCATAGCTCCAGAAGAATTAAAATAATACCAAATACCATTAACTTGCTGCCAATCTGTTTGCATGGCTCCAGAAGAGTTTAAATAATACCAAATACCATCAACTTGCTGCCAATCTGTTTGCATGATACCAGTAGAATCAAAGTAATACCACTTGCCATCAATTTGTTGCCAGCCTGTTATAATGTCGTTTGTTGATTGAGAAAGGTTATTATAATACCCCTCAACACCATTTACGAATGAATTCCATAGTCCATTATTAATCATGTTAGCAGGACAGTTTTTACCACTCCATCTTTGGTGTTTTACGATATTATTTAATGGTACACCAGTTTCTTTCATTAAATAAGCTACAAGTTTCTTAGCGTTATCTACTGCTTTACTGTAGTTACCGTCTCTGTTAACTGCGATTTCAATTGCAATAGATTGTCTATTACCTGGACCATCACCGTCTCCTGCGTGCCACCCGTTCTCGTTTAATGGTAAGTGTTGATAAATCTCTTTATCGTCTACTGTAAAGTGCCATGATGCAGCGCGGTCTGTGTTCCCTACTGCTTGGTTATATAGATATTGAGCGTGGTTTCTAGCACCTGCTCCTACACTTGTATTATCAGTCTCATGAATTGTAATGTACTTTGGACTCATGTAGTTTTGAGGACGAATATTATCGTTACCTACTGGAACAATCCATTCAGTGAATGGAACACCGTTTATTGTACTAGAGCTTCTAGGTGATGCGAAAGACAGACTACGTTTTGTTCTGTTTGAATTGTTAGGAACAGTTAATGTACCCGTTTCTTCATGAATACCTTCTGAATGCTGAAGACTGTCTGCTTTCTTATTATCGACAGTACCTCCACCACGTCCATCTATCCCTTCAAAACTAGCTTCAATACTTTTTAAAGCCTGTTCATCTGATGCTTGAAGTTGGTCTGTTTTACCTTGTTCTTGGACGCTTGTAGGTTGCTTATTGTTTACTGATTGTTGTTCCTCTGCAAATGATGCCAATGGTGAAGATAATACCGTTAATCCTGCTGTTAATGCTACTACTTTTTTGTTAAATTTAATATTCATTTCTACTTTGGTATATCTCACTATTTTAATAGATATACCTTCCTCCTTGTACTTCTTTTAGTGTGAATAATAGTTTAAATACTGGTAGTCTGAATCCAAAAAATAACGACTTGATTTTTCATTTCATATAATTAACCGAAATCTATAGGTCCTCCTAGATATGTCAATATTCCAGAGTTATAACACAACACTAGGGCTCCTCCCACAACTAAGACCAATGAAAAGAAAATCCAACGCAGATTTTTCTTCATAATGGTTTAGATCTATATTGGAGAGCGTTTCAAACAAATATCAAAGAGAATGATAAGGACTTAAATTGTTCTCTTTTGCAGTTTCAACCACACTATACATGATAGCACTCCCTCTAGTACCTTCGTAAAAATATAATTTAAATAACCTTTAATATACAAAACTATAACATTTTACTTTATATCCCGTTTGTTTTCTATGAAATTCACAAATCTTTCAAAAATCCTGATTACAAATAAAAAGAGACTTCAAAACACAGAAGTCCTTTTTATGTTGGTTTGGAATGAAGTTTGATCAAAACTCAGGAGTTTTACCGTGACAGCTTTATCTAATGATGCAAGACGGTGCAACTTTTTTTGCAAACAGTTAAACTTTATTCCACAGCAACAACTAAGTCATGTATCTTAGTACTTAGGAACTTCTAATATACTCTTTTTCTTTCCATCATATACAATGGCTGTTTTTGCTTTTATATTATCATTATTATATGTGAAATCTTGGTTGGAGAAATTCACAATTACTTTCATGTTCTTTCCAAATGTCGTACTTTGAACTTGCCGATCTTCAGACAATACTTCAAAATTAGTCATTGGTTTTGTTACGGCTTTCTCATGAAATGGAGACCATACTTTCAAATAAGAGGTAATGATGGATTTACTTTTCTCCCATTCATTTTTATCAATATGATATAAAGGTGGTACATTATACAACATTTCAGATAACATTCTATTTCCGATCTCATCCTTAATTCTAAAACTTCCCCATGACCATTGGTGAGTCGTAATAATTGAATCATTATATACAAGTTTATATAACGGAATTGAATATACAGGATTATTATAAATATTTTTATAAATAGGTTTGATTGGTATTGTTTTAGCATTCGATTCTGGAATAGCACCATCTGGTGAAGTGGATTTATATCCGCCTACATAATATGGGTTCTTTTTATCTCTCATATCAGAATCGGGCCAAATCCCGGGTGTTTCTATTCCATGCGCAAAGGCAATTATATTACTAGCAAAGTCATTCCCACCTTCTGATCCGACGACCATATGCTTTTCTTCGCTAATATATTTCATTCTTTGCAATCTTGCTTTTACATCTTGTTCCTGAGTAGTAATATGATTTGGAGAATAATCATCATAAATTTCGCCTGTAGCATCGCAATCGACAAACCAAGAATTAAACGGTATATTATTTTGTAAAATATCATCTACACGTTCTTTCACACTAGGTAAGGATAAAGTTGGATTTAACTTTCTTCCTTTTCCTAAGAATCCTCCTATTTTTTCTCCTTTTTCATTAGATATTGTTGCATTTTCATATAAAGTTTTATCTTTAAAAGAAGCAGTATTCCAATCCCTACTTCCAACTTCATGAATCGAGTGGTATGAATCATAAGGGCCGATTAAATACCCCATTCTATTTGCTTCTTCTACCATTTTAGGATTCATTAATCCATTAGCCCAATTAGGTAACCCTACCCATGCTTTTTTAACATTCGATTTCTTCATATCAACTAAAACATCAGTTGTTTCTTTCTGTTCCCATCTGCTTACTTCATCCACTGCATCTGTTAACTTACTCTTAATTAATCCTTTATTCAGTGTATATAGTTCTTGTTCACTCAAGTTTTGGATTCCTTTTTTCAACAATTCATTTGTTCCAGAATCTAGATTGCTGAAAATGTCTTTATTATAAAGTTGTTCTAATTTTAATACCTGATTTATCGCATTAACTATTACTTTTTGCTGGCTTTTATCGATAGCTTTTTGATTCTTTATATCTTGCATAACAGTTTCAAAATCTTTTGAGCCATCTTCCGTATTTGCTTGTAACAACTGTGCAATCCAATTTGTAAATATCTCATCCATTTTTTGTGTGAATGTATCCCACTTAATATTTTCTACTGAAATCCCACTGTGGTTCCAAAAATAAATATGAGGCGCACCATATAATTTTTTGATGTTCGGATTTGTTTTTGCTTTTTCTTCTAGTGTCTTAAATTCTCCCTGTTCTTTTATATAATTTTTATAAATTTTTGCCATCGAGACAGGGTTTTTATCAGTTAGATACAATCTGAATCCATATTCTTTATGCTTATTAATAGAAGGATATTGATGTGTAAAACTAAACTGTATATCGGAATCAGCAGTGAAATGAATATTATCATTATACATATTGTCAGCTATATACATGATGGAATATTTAGATTTATTCAATGCAAAGAATCTCATAGAAAAATTTTCTATGAATGACATGTCTTGATCTTTTAAATATTCTTTCCAATTTGGGTCATTGCTAGGTATATTTTTCCCTTCCGATAAGGGTAACGTATAGCTGTCCGCACTTACTTTAGGCCATGTAAATTTATTAGCTCCGTCAGACTTAGTAGATTTTAACTTAATACTTAAATAGGATTCCTTCTTTTCAATCTTCACATTTATTTGGTCATCTGGATAATTCCAAGATATACAATCATCTTTTTTTATTAGATTTGTAATTTTTTTCTTCGGTAGTGGTAAGGACGCACTTTCTCTTACACCATCTTTTTCCACAAAAATTTCACCAGTTTCAGGATTCACATCAAAAGTGAAATTTTTGTATTGAGAAACTACGTTTTGTCCCTTTGTTGTAAAATCCTTTTGTTGTGCATAACTCAGGGATGGCAATGTAAGACATATTGAACTCATCAAGATTGGAATAACTAGCTTTTTCATTTTATTATTCATATTTATAAACCTCCTTATTTTTATTTCTATGATACAAATACATTGTGACAGGAATGTGACAATGTACTTTTTTATTTAGCTTCATGATGAGTAGCTCAAAAAAGAACGAATTCTTGCCGTGTCCCAACAAACTCTTTTTTTGGGACTCTTGTGTACAAAAAATTGTATATTTCTGTACACGTTAATATCGAACCAAAAAACATAGGATTTCTCCTTTTTTGTGTTCAAAAACCTTGTAAACTTATGTATGTTCAGATAAATATACAGAATTAAGTTATTGAACAGCGGGAGATAAAAACTGTATAAAAAAGCCATAAAATAAATAACCGATTTCTTAACGTACAGGGAATCGGTTGATTTCTGTCTAAAATATGTCTAAACGTACAATTTTCCCGAAATGGTATGGTGAGCCCATGCCCATCAAGTTAAGGTTGGGGATTCCATGACCTTTCGTTTTTGTTGCCTACATGCTTGATATTTTTTTATTTGTTTTTAAAAATAAGCATTCCAAATAAACCTTGATAAGGTGTATTTTTAAAGATTATGCAGTTTTCTGCTTTAGATTGGATACAGTGCACTAATAAACAGCGCCTAAAATATCAAAGACTGTCTTTTTCTCATATCGATGGGATTTTCGTCCGTTTTTCTGTAAGAGATCAAACAGACGAAGGAAAATTTTTGATACTTCTTGGGTGTCTTTTTGTATAGCTTCATATACTAAGTACAGATGATCTTGAATCATATAAATTGCTTTATATTCACTTAATTCTTTTTGTTTTTTCTGTAGTAACAGCTATCGCATTTTGAACATAGTAGAAGAACAAAGAAAAATAGCGATTAACTGTCCATAAAGATGACATTCTAGACGCTCTCGCTTAATATTATGACAATGATTAATACCAAAAAGAGATTTCCATGTTTTAAATACAATCTCTATTTGCCAACGTAGAGAGTAAATCTCGTGAACATGTTCCATCGGAACAATTTCCCATGTGATGTTGGTAATATAAACATTAATTTCTGTTAAACGTTTACTTTTTTCAGAGTATATAACCCCTTTTTCTTTTCAACATAAGTCTGCTTTTTCCTACGTTTATGAACTTGAGTTGATGTGAGTCTGTATATTACAACTCGCGAGGGTAATTTTTGTTGTCCAACATAGGCATTTCGAATTTCATAAGTATCTCCTGGTTTTATCTGATGCATGATATGTTCAAGGTCAAGTAAAGCATATAAAGATTGCTTTTTTACTGTCCCATCCTGAAAGAATTCTGGAGATTCATTTTTCACATATACTCTATTATTTAATTTCAACCGTGAAACATAGAATACCCCTCGTTGATCTATCTGGTCTAAATCTTTTAGAGAAAAGTATCCTAAATCTCGAATACATAAATCTCGAATACATAAATCTCCTGGTCGTAAGGTATCCAAACATTCTGTACCGAAGGTTTTATCATTATTTTTACCTGGTTCTATTTGAAAATTGAGGAATTTCCCACTATGTAAATCATACTCTAGTTGAATCTTAATACCAGCTGTTTGTGCACATCCTCCTGAACCAGGATAAATAGGAGCTAAATGGTTGGGTACTTGAAAAATAGTAGCATCTAAAATACGGATACGTTCAAAATAAGAAGTGTATTGGTTTGGGATTTGAGCTGAATCGTTTAGCTGACTTTTGACTAAAAGGGAAAATACACGTTGTAGAAATAAAACAGCACATCGGTTAAAACGTTGATTAAGTCCTTCTGGACTCATAAGTGTAGCTGTATTTGCATAAAGCTGGCTACATAATCGATTAAGAGAATCGCTTGCTACATGTTGACTAATCCAAATACATAAAGCAGCCAAATCTCGTGCACCATACTTACTTTTACGTTTTACAAAACCTGTCTCTTGGCCAAGTTTTTGAAGAATAAGTGGAGATAGATATCGCTGTGGTTTTTCAGCGAACAAATGAAACTCATCTTGAATCGATAAATTCATACAAAAACGCCATCCTTTCTGTATATTTCTACAAACAGGATAGCGCTTTTTTCATTTTATAGGTAGATTTCTATGATGAATCATTTAATCGATATTAGAACTTATTACTTTATATTTATCTTCTTTTGCAACATCTATAATTGCACGAATCTTTTTTTGTTCATTATTCAGCTCATGTCCTTCGATCCAAACTTTATATCCCATTTCTCCCGTTACTCCAACTTCAGTTATCACAACATCTAACTGTTTTTCTTTTTGAAAATATTCAATAGCAGTTTCCTTTGCTTTTTCTCGAGTTTTTGGAAATTCTTTCTCACTTAATGGATCTTTCGTTGTTAATGTAATGTAAGAGACAAAACCAATAATAATCAAAGTTATTGTAGAAAGTCCAACTAATAGTAATTTTTTCATTCTTCTTCATCCTTGTCTATCTTTTTTTAAAGATTAACACGGTATTTATTGTTTTTCAATAAATTTTTATTATTTATTATTATTTTTTTATTGATAATGTCTGTTGTTTTAGACAAATATATAAAGCATTTCTCGAACTATCCTGATCTTTATCTCAATTAATCTATTAAATAATCCTATTATGGAATTCCATCCCATCGTCATTAAGTTAAAAAATTTATTTTTGGGGGTAACTTGTTTTCTTAGCTTGACGGGCATGGGTGTTACTCCCTATGTAACGTAATCGTATTGATAGATGGGCATGTTTTTTTAAATTTTGGTGCAAAGATTACTAATTTTCACTTACAATTAATAGAGTTCTAATTTAATAGTATTTTGACAATGGAATTAATAGTTTTGTTTTGGGCACTATAGTAAACCTCTAATCCTTTTCTATCATTTCTAATTAATTTTTGAGATTTCATCTTTGCTAAATGCTGTGAAACAGTAGATTGTGGGATACCCAATATATCTACAATTTGTGTTACATTACATGCCCCTCTTATAATTAATTCTTTCAAAATTTCAATTCTTACTGGATGAGCTAATGCCTTAAAAACTTCTGCGTCTTTTTCATAATTTAACAAACTAAACATCTCCTTTTGAGTCGATATATGTTTATAATATTAATAATTTATTCTGCATCATCTTTTTGATTTAATTAGTTTATTATTTCTTCAACATAACCGGGTATACTCCAGACACTCTTATTCTCTTTTTTACTTGTATCTTTACTTGCTTTAATTCATCTAAAAATGTTGCATTTGGCTTTTTCATATAAGACATAATTCCAAGATCATCTTTGATGGTTTCTTACCTAGGTAGCTTTGCTTAACCGAATCAGTGGTTTCTAGTAGTAGGAATTGACTCCCTTCATGTACTTTCGCAAGAATCCTTTTTGGGATATGCCAGAAATTCCAATAGTTAATAGCGATTTTGTAAACCCTACACCTAATGTATCGACTTATTTGATACATTGTTAGCTATTCGCCAAAACCTCTATGTAACTAATTTTTTTCAAAGAGTATTTTTCTATAAAAAACTGCAACTCTACTTGTTATTTATGTCTAACAAGTAGAGTTGCAGTTCACCAATTAGGTTATATTTTGCTTTCTATTTAGACACGTACAGCTGTACCGCTTACTGCAACCATTAGCATTCCATCACGAACGACTTCGTAGTCTACATCGATACCAACAATTGCATTTGCTCCTTTTTGCGTTGCAAGTTGTTTCATTTCTTCCATGGCAATGTCACGAGCTTCTTTTAATTTACTTTCATAAGCACCAGAACGGCCACCTACAACGTCACGAACAGAAGCGAAGATGTCGCGTACGATATTTGCACCCATAATTGCTTCACCGTTTACGATGTCTATATACTCAATAATTTCTTTACCCTGAATAGTATTAGTTGTTGTTACGATCATTATTAACACACTCCTATAATTTTTAAAAAGTTATTGTTGATTGCTATAATCCTATTATTAAATTTAAAAGCTAAATTAACTATCTAATAACCTTACATAAAGATGACAGTTCTGTAAGGGTGAAAGAAAACAAGCTATCCACAAAAAACTTGTTTTCTTAACACTAATATTAAAATGCTTTCAATAGTAAAAATAGTTTTTGTAAGTTTTGTAAATACTTTTGTAATTAAAAAAAAGTATAAGCGAATCGATTTTCTGCCAAATTAGTTGCAATGTTTGTTTTCGTTCCATCTATATCCTTTTCCTCGTACCGTAAGGAGAAACTCAGGATTAGAAGGACTAGTTTCGATTTTCTGACGAAGACGATTAATATTCACATCGATGACTTTTGTATTACCTACACAATTTATACCCCATATTTTATTTAAGAGTTCATTACGTGAAATTGGTTTCATGGAATTTTCCATTAAATATCGTAAAATAATATGCTCTGTTGGAGTTAAATCAATTACTACCTCATTCCTATATAATTCTCCTAGCAGAAGATTTAATTGAAATGGCCCCGAATGAATCAATTCCAAATCCTTTTTATTTTTTTGAATTCTTCTTAGCAATGATTGTACACGTGCTACTAATTCATTTATACTAAATGGCTTTTTAATATAATCATCTGCCCCAATTGTCAAACCGTGTATCTGATCTTTCTCTTGAACAAGTGCCGTTAATATAATAATACCAATATCTTCATTGTTTTTTCGTATGCTTTTGCATACCCGAAATCCATCTATTCCTGGTAACATAACATCAAGTATTACAATATCAACATTATTCTGTTCTAGAAGCTCAAGAGCTTTTTCACCTGTATCAGTTTCTAAAACATTGAAACCAGCACGCTTCATATTCAATGTAATAAAACTACGGATGGTTATATCATCTTCTAATACTAAAATTGTTGTCATACTCACCGCTCCTTTATTCTTGTTGATAAACGGCTATTGGTTTGATATAAGTTCTAAGATTCTGGTAGTTTATTTTTTTAAAATTGTATATACATGAGCTCTTTTTTATATGTATCAACTCCTAGGAGTCACTATATATGTCCATCAACTTAAAAATCTAGTAAAAAAACTGTCATCCTTTCTATTTAGTCTTTTAGAAAGATTAACGTGGAGCTAGTAAAGATTCTTAAGTTGGTGGACATGGAGTGGTATCCCTAGTTTATTCGCCTTATATTAATTAAGTGATAGGACTTTTTCGTCCTTAATCTCATTCTCCTGTCGACTCTAGCACCCATAATTTATTACGTGAAAACGAAATATTTTTCATCGTTTGCTCTTAAATTTCCACGTTTTTATATACACCTCAAAACGCTTTGACTAGATAATCCAAGTTCTCTTCTGATTCACCTAAATAAAGTTGAGCCTCTTGAAACTCCCCAATTGATTAGCTGATTAATGATGCACCGTTTTTTTCTTTCTACATGATAGATGTGCTGTTCTAGTTTTTTTGGACCTTTTGCATGCTTTCAAGAAATCAATTCTTGTGTTGCCATTTCTACAAACTGAATATCAGACTCTACAAGGTATTGAATATATGCCGTTTTCGCCTTCATATATTCATCTTCATTTTTCCATCTGTGATGGCTGCCGTCGTAAAGTATAAAAAAGGAGTCGCTTTTCAACGGACTTATCAATTTATTCATTTCATTATTCAGATTAAATATTTCTTTTGCTTTTTTATGTGCCTGTAACACTTTGTCTTTCGAACATCCACCTACAAGCAAATAATGTGGAGTGATTAAACTCATTTTGTTATTTCCCCCCTCTATTGCCCTCATATACGATCCAGAAAGGATAGGAACAAAGAGCACGCATTGATTCTTCAAGCTAACATGATTTAAAAAGCATGAATGAGAGGAAGGATAATCTCAAATGGCTAGTGATATATGCTAAAAAGCTGTCCTTCTTCTCACTTTGTACAACAAACACCTTAAGTTCGGATAAATGAGCTTGTTCTTTATACTTAGCTTTAATATCAAAGATGGTTCCACTTAAAAATGATTATGTAGTTCTCCCCCACTTGAATCCAACGGTTTCATGAAGCATTTGTTTTGTCATTCCCATTGTGAATTCTTGGGCATGCTTTTTGGAATGGATATCTACAATTCCATTCGAAGCAATCATTTCTTTCACCCTTTCGTAGTTATGGTATTTTCATATAACTAAATACAATACAACTAACCAAAATGGCATTACCATTAAAAATCCATTTCTAATCCCTATTGCAAAAGCCAACGGATCAACATTACAGTATGACGTTGCCTCTTTTTTAACTCGCTGCAACATCCTTTTTTGGGTGGGAAGGCTCATAGTGAATCTCCTTATCTTTCAATCTGTTTTCATTTTCCATAACAAACTACCACCAAAACAGCCTATACAATAAATCACAATGAATTTCATAAAAATTTCTATAATTGCATCCGTCATTCCCCATTCTCCTCTCCCAAGGCCTGTAATACACAAGCTATAATTAGCAAAGTAAGAATTAATAATAAGCTCCCTATATTTCTGCATTTTCTAAGCATCGGCATTCTCTCCTCATAATTAACGTTAATTTCAGAAAAAAACCAAGCTAAGAAAATTCAGAGAAGAAAAGAGCCCAATTTACCTCGTTATGAGCAAATCGGCTCTTTAATATTCAAAAGACATAAGCAATGTAAAGTTATTGGGTGTAATTTCCCAAACTTATATTCTCCTAAGAAATTAATATCTTCCTAGCCTAAAGGCGAATATCGTACGGTAGAGATCTTTTCATTTAAGAAGCTTGGTTGTTCCAAAATGCTGGCGGTAGCCCCAAATAGTACATAATATCCTCGAATGATATTAATATAATCTCCATGCAATATCAATTCTTTTTTTATAAAAATTATAAAAAAAGAATTGATATTGGTTTTTTTATGACATTTATCGACAAATTATTTACTTTTATCAATTATCAATTTATAATAATTACAACTTAATAGACATACTACATAATATGTAATAATTACTTAGTTGAGCATATAGTTACCACTGTAGAGGTTTTGAAAAAATTCCAAAATGATGGATGAGTACTCATACGGATTAATTTATATAAATATAAGGGGAATGAAACTGCAGAAAAGATGTGTGATTAGTATGCTCTAGTTTAGAAGATTACTAATCGGTTGGATAATTTCAGGTGATAAAACAGAGTCATGGATTTATTGCAGAGTATGTTAGGTTGGCTATGGTAAATATACAAGATATATTTATAGATTGATTCGCGGACCCTATCTCAAAAAATGAAATAAAAACGATTTTTAATTATTGACAAACAATAAAACTAAATATATATTAAACAATAATAATTATTATAAAAAAATTATTATTGTTTATAAATAGGAGGTTCCACTTCATGAATCCAAATAATCGCTTAACAACAAACCAAGGTGCTCCAGTTGGAGATAACCAAAATTCTCGTACAGCTGGTCGCCGTGGGTCGGTATTATTAGAAGACTATCATTTAGTAGAAAAGCTTGCTCATTTTGATCGTGAACGTATTCCAGAGCGTGTTGTACATGCACGTGGTGCAGGTGCTCACGGTGTATTTGTAACTAAAAACAGTATGAAGCAATATACGAAGGCAGCATTTTTACAAAATGAAGGAACTGAAACGCCTGTATTCGTTCGTTTCTCAACAGTTATTCATGGCCAAGGCTCTCCGGAGACAGCACGTGATCCGCGTGGGTTCGCTGTTAAATTTTATACAGAAGAAGGAAACTACGATATCGTAGGTAACCATTTACCAGTTTTCTTCATTCGTGATGCAATTAAATTCCCTGACATGGTGCATTCTTTAAAGCCAGCACCTGATACAAATATTCAAACGCCAGATCGTTATTGGGATTTTATGACGTTAACACCAGAATCTACTCATATGATGACATGGGTATTTTCTGATTATGGTACACCAGCAAACTATCGTGAAATGGAAGGTTTCGGCGTCCATTCATTTAAATGGATTAATGCAAAAGGTAAAATTGTTTACATTAAATATCATTGGAAACCACAGCAAGGTGTACGAAATTTAAGTGCAAAAGAAGTGGAACAAGTACAAGGTAAAGATTTCAATCATGCAACTCGCGATTTATTCGATGCGATTGAAAAAGGAAATCATCCAAAATGGGATCTATACGTACAAGTGATGCAATTAGATCAAATGGATTCTTTGGATTTCGACCCATTAGATCCAACAAAAGTATGGCCAGAAGATTGTTTCCCACTCATTGAAGTAGGCACAATGACACTAAATCGTAACCCACAAAACTTTTTTGCGGAAGTAGAGCAAGTGGCCTTTACACCAAGTGCAACTATACCTGGTATTGAACCATCTGAAGATAAACTATTACAAGGTCGTTTATTCTCTTACCCAGATACACAGCGTTACCGACTTGGTGCAAATTATTTACAAATCCCTGTAAACTGCCCATACGCAACTGTTCGTAATCAACAACGTGATGGTGCGATGCAAGTAAATCAAAACCCATCTACAATAAACTATGAACCGAGCCGCCATACTGAAAATCCAGTTGAAGACCCAACATACCGCGATTCAACTATGAGAGTAGGAGGCTATGTATCTCGTGAAAAAAATGAGAAACCGAACGACTTCAAACAAGCCGGTGAGCGTTATCGTTCATTCTCTAAAGAAGAGCAAGACAACTTAATTGCAAACTTAACTAATGACTTGAAAGACGTAAATGAGCGTACGAAACTACTAGCTATTTGTAACTTCTTCCGTGCAGATCGCGAATATGGTATTCGCTTAGCAGAAGCATTAAATGTTGATATTTCATCGTATGTAGGAATTTCTACAAAATAATAACATGCTTAATTTTATTTTACTCTCAAATTTAACTTACAATATGTAAGAAAAGAAGTTGTCTCAAAAATTCGTTAAAAAACGACTTTTTAGGGACAACTTCTTTTTTTAGTTCTCTTCAACAATAGATAGGAGATTAATATTTGTTCATACAATTTATGCAGCATTTCCAAATTATTATTTTGTTTTTGCTAATCCTACAATTGCAATGCAGACATATAGGTAACATATATTGGCTGTATTTTCTTATTATCGTTATAGCAAGGTTCTACATGCTTCCCTATGGATATATTTTTATTTAGGGAACCTTGGCGAAGAACTAATGTATACTTGAATCTTTGTAAGAATAAATACTAAAAAATAGATAGTTAATCAATTTTAATTATGTAAAAAATACATAACTATAAACAGTGCTAATAATGGCTTAATACTCTGGGAAGTACCTAATATCCTGAAGAGAGATTTCAAGGCATCTGATATTGAGGAGGATAATTTGTGGGTATGCAAGGGAGATTAATTTGCTTTATCGTTTTCCGACAGAAAACTCCTTCCTCAAAAATGTGAAGGTGTGAAACACCAATTTTAGGTGGGAGATGAATGTCGGTTGGCATAGACCAACATATTTGCTATCATTTACTTGTACAGATTGCTCTTCGAAAACTGAAGATATGAGGTTGGTTGCAGAAAAACGTTGCAACCGTAAAATCTTCAACGTTCTATCGCCCCACGCTTGCCGAAGTTGCGAAAACCAAGCTAAAGTAGGGAGTGTGGTGAGTCAACGTACAAGATACTTATGTTCCCACCGTTGGGACTACGGGTAGAGCCTGCTAAGATAACCGGTGGATACATCGGTGTTCGCAGGAATCTCCCACTTCAAACAGTCCGTAAGGACGTTAAGTGGTGAGTAGTTCAAAGAGTAGGTAAATAAGATAGAATAATAGATTATGAAAGAGCCCTTAGGAGATAGGGGCTCCTTAGGGCTCACCTAATCACATGAATTGATTAGGAGGAATATAAACATTTTAACATATAGCTGATTCATTTGAAGGTAACAAAAAAATTACAGAATTTACGATACGAGAAAGCCCACGCAGGACTTTAGTCCTTCTTTAGACGTGGGAGTGTCAATCTCTCCATTGTTTCAATTTGAACTCTTGATTCAGTCTTACTTTTATTTAATGCACTGAGGTACAACTATTTTAGTACCTTTTTAAATTTGCAACCAAAAGTAATTATCATACCTGCAATAACCATCAATATGCCTATTGCTGCACTGTTATTTGTACTTGTACCTGCTTTTGGAAGCTCTTTATACGTATCTTCTTTTTCATCAGAATTACTGTTGTTAGAGATATTATTAATACCGTTTTCTTTATCTTTCACTACCACTTTTTGTATTGTAGTTACCTCATTACTACCGGAGTCACGACCAAAGAATTTTACCTCGGAAGTACCAGTTTTAAATATATCTATTTCACCAAAATATCTTACTTTATCAGTAATATTACCATCTTCTTTCTCAATAGCTTTAACCCCAGTCATTGGTGCGAATTTGTCTTCTACATTCATATTCCCTTCAGTAGGTACAGTTAACTCAGGCTCTTGAATCTCAATAGGTTTTTCTTTTTCTTTAACTGTTACAGTTTGTATTTGAGTTGCCAAATGACCTGCAGAATCTCTAACTGTGTATTTAATCGTGCAAGTGCCAGATGTATTTGTATCTACTTCACCTTCATATTTTACTTCTGATGTAAGGTCACCATCTTCTTTATCAGTAGCACTTACATCTCTCATTGGATCGAATTTATCCCCTTCCGAAATTGTAGCTTCTGAGGGTACTTTTAGTAATGGCGCCTCATCTTTTATTTCTTCTTTCTCTTTAACCGTAACCGTTTGTTTTGCGTTTACTTTATGACTTTTAGAGTCTTTAACTGTGTAAGTTAACTCGTAAGTGCCTGCTTTAGAGATATCTACTTTACCGTCAACTGTTATTTTATTAGTAAGGTCTCCGTCTTCCTTATCAGTAGCAGACACTCCTAACATTGGGTCGAATGAATTACCTATATTAACTGTCGTTCCAACAGGTACTGTAAAATTCGGTTCCATATCTGGAATTTCTTCTACAATTACAGGTTTAGAATCTGTGGCTTCCCAAATAGGTGCGGTTAATATCGGATAGTTCAAAGCTTCTATTTTTTGTCGCGTTTCTTGCGATGCTTTCAGTCCCCATTGATCAAAAAACGGGAGTACATTTTGTTTCGCTACTTTGGATGTATTGTAAATAAATGCTTGAATTTTCTCTTCATCCGTTTTTGGAAGTTGATCCTTTGGTAACTCTCGATATAGTTTGTGAAGATTCGGATAAAAATCCTCACCATATGCGAGATGAAGTTGCCAAAGCATAACAAGTTTCACAAACAAGTCATTTATATTTTTATAGTCTTTATCTGTTTGCTTTAAGTATACAAAGGCTTTATCGTAATCACCCGATTTTTCTAAACGCGTCGGTTGATTCGGGAATAATCGCTTTTGTGCAGCTAAAGAATATAGATTAACAGTTACTTCACCCATCCCTCTTAAATCATTCCACGTCCATGGGTATTGTTGTCTTGCATGTCCCGCTTCGTGCATTTGTCCCCATCCAAATTTATTTACATTTAAAGCACTTTCAATTGCGTTACCAGCAGTAGTAAATGCAGCTCCATCTAAACTTGCATACATGCCCCATGTTGGTCTGTTAGGATTTTCTATAAAGGCCCAAATACGTTCAGTTGAACGATGTAAAGGATTAGGATCTGTTTCAGATAATCCAGATATTTTATCTTGCGCTCGAATCATTCCATCATATGTTTCTAATAACGGGATAGGATCTTGATTCACTATATGCTTCCTAGCACTATCTTGAGTAACCGTAAGCACTGCTTTCTTTGATTTTAATTGAACAGCATGTGCATTTGGATACTTGTCCATCATCGCAATCCAGTCTGCTTTCGTATGCTTTCCTAATTCAAAGAACGGGACATGGCTCCCGCCTTGTGTAACTTTCACCTTAACTGTTCCTGTTGTTTGATTATTATCAAGTCCTAATAATCCACCATTTGGAGATGAAATCTTATTCGTACCAGGTGAAAGTTTAAATTCTTTTCCCCATTCTTTATCATAGCCATGTGTTCCGATAATTGCTCTAATCTTATTCGTTCCTGATACTTCAACTGTAACTTCTTCATTCGGTTGTATATAAATTCCAGTTGGTATATAGGTTTTTTGTTCACTTCTTCTCTCTCTTGTTGCTTCATCCTGATAGCTTCCTGTAGCTGGTAGGTCAAACTCCCTTAGTTCATATTGATTTGTAGTTGGTTGATTAACTGTTTCAGCGTGTACATTTAAATTGTTTGTTATAATAGGTGTAAATAATGTAGTTGTCAAAATAGCAGATGTCGCAAGTACTTTCATCGGTTTTTGAAATATATAATGATTCCTTTTCTTCATATAAATAATCCTTTCTTTTTCAATTTTTTCTGTTAAAATCCTTTTGTTGAACGAATGTAATTAATTTCGATTTCCTGGCGAGTTTATATTTCTGAAATTTCAGAAATATAAACTCAAAAATCTTTCTATTGTTTAATAAATATAAAACATACTAGAAAAAAGAAATTTTCAACCTTGTTTATACTAAATAATTAAAAAAGATAGGGTATGAGAATGAAACGAACCTATTTCCTTTTTTCTTATTAATAAGAATTTAACATTGAACAAGTCTTACTGCAACATAATTTGACAATTATATCTTTTTTTCGACAATTTTCTCACCTTACTAAATGAGTAGTCTCACATCTCTCAACAAAAATTTAAAAATATAAGCGACTTATCATAAGTCGCTTATACGTAAAAACTTATTTTATTTTGGTCAATACATCTCAATTTACTCACAGGTCTTCCCACATGCTGATACACCATTTTATTCTCTAATATTCCTATTTCAGTCAAAAATATGACATACTTTCGAATAGAAACTCTTGAAATCCCTACTAATTGCGCCATTTCATCTGTTGTAAACGTCCGTCCATTCAGTGACTCGATTTTCTCCCAAATTAATTGTAACGTTTGTTTTGTTAATCCCTTTGGAAGCTCTTTAGTGACAATAGGCTTTCTTTTTTCCTTTTGTAAAATTAACGAATCTAGTTCCGATTGACTAATTTTTTGTTGTTCTGTCATGAAAGTAAGCTTTTCTCGATATATAGCTAATGCCTCTTTAAATCTTTCAAATGTAAAGGGTTTAATTAAATAATCTACTACGCCATAATGTAATGCTTTTTTAATACTCCCCATATCATGTACAGCTGAAATCATTATAATATCAATTTCTTTCTCTTGATTTCGAATATACATTAAAAGCTCAAATCCAGTCTCTTCAGGCATAAAAATATCAAGTAAGACTAAATCTACTTGCGATTTCTCTAATACTTCTATCGCCGATTTTACTGAGTTAACTGCTTGGACAAGTTCAAACCCTCCTACTTGTTCTAAATAATGTGTATTTAACATTGCTACCATCGGATCATCTTCTACAATTAAAACTTTAATCATATTTGCCCCTCATCCCTACTATTAGGTATTTCAATTGTTATCTTTGTTCCCTCTCCTAATGATGAATGGATATAAATCTCCCCATTTATTCGCTGTGTACTTTCTTTTACAAGATATAAGCCATAACCCCGATTATCTCCCTTTGTGGAATAACCTTTTGTAAACAATTTATCCAGCATATCTTCTGGTATTCCACTGCCTGTATCTTGTACGGTTATCATTAAGGCATCTCCATGTTGTATTCCAACTTCAACTTGTTTTTTCTCAAAATTCATTACTGCGTCAAATGCATTATTGATTAAATTTCCAACAATCGTAATAAGTTCATGGATGATACAATCATCATATATATCTGGTAAGTCCGATTCTTCACTTATAATTAACTTTATATTTTTCTCCCTAGCATAGCTAAGTTTACCCAGTAAAAAACCAGCGAATACTGGACTTTTAATTCTTTTCATAACCCCACCAATTTCATATTGATGCTCTGATACCATACGACTTACATATTTCTGCAATTCTTCATACTGTTTCATATGTGTTAGCCCTAAAACGACATGCATTTTATTCATAAATTCATGAGATTGTGCCCGTAATGCTTCCGCATATAGCTTAATGCCAGTTAGTTCTTCCGCTAATTGTCTAATCTCTGTTTTGTCACGAAATGTTGCAATTGCACCAACTATTTCTCCTTTTACATATAAAGGAACCCGATTCGTAACAATTGTAATTCCATAAACAGTTTGTTCCTCGTTTAATTGTACATCTCCTGTTTGCAACACTTCTTTTATACGTGAATTCGGCGTATACATTTCAAGATTTTTACCGATAATATCTCCCGTGAGTCCACCTTTCTTTAATATTCGTTTTGCTTCATTATTTATTAAAGTTACATTGGCATCTTTATCTACAGCAATAATACCCTCCTTCACCGAAAGTAACATCGCATTTCTTTCTTCAAGAATTTTCGCTATCCTATGTGGCTCAAGACCAAATAAACTTTTCTTTATATGTCTAGCTAGCAATATCGCCCCTATAATACCAACTAATATTCCTACTCCAACACCGATATAAATAATATGTCTACTTTTTTTCACACTCTCTTTCACATTATCAGCTGAAATGCCAACAGCGACCGCACCAAGTTGCTCACCTGTTTCAGCAAAAATAGGTACGAATACTCGCATAGAAACCCCTAAAGTTCCTTCTGCAAGTGAAACATGTTCCTGTCCTTTCAATGCAGGTCCCTCATCTCCTCCAATAAAATGATGACCTATTTTTTTGGGATCTGGGTGAGACTTTCTTATTCCGCCCATGTCCATAACGACAATAAACTGAACATCTGTATTTTTTAATAGCCTATTTGTATACGTTTGGATTGCGGAAGTATCTGCTTTGCCTGTTAAACTATCGATTACAACTGAATCATTCGCCACAATACGTGCAATCGTTTTTGCTTTCTCTGCTTGGCTATCCTCCGTTGCCCGTTCTACATTATGACTAATTAATATATCTGTTACAAGTAAAGAAAACATTACAACTGTACACACTAATAATGTGATTGTTTTCCATAAATCCAATAGTTTTTTCCTTTTTTTCATCTCTTCATTGACTCCTCTAATTCTTCTACGCGATCTTTGGTAAATATACAATAAGTAAGCTGTTATTATACTTTAAATTTACTCATTATTTTTTGGAGTTTTTCTATCGTTTCTTCTAAGTTTTGATTAGCTGCAAAATTTATTCCATAATAAAAAATAAGAGAAATTTAATATTGTCATTTCTTTTGTAGCAAGGAGTATAAGATGGTTATTTTAGTAAATTTATACTTCTCACAAAATACTCTTAAATTACTAATAAAAATTAATCTATCGCATTGCCATCAAGATAAGAAATACACTCCTCCCTAAAATGTAAAAGATGAGCTGAATCCTCATAAATAACTGTAGATTTATAAAGTTTTCTTTTTTGATTTTGGGAATACCTCAAAATATTAAGTTGATGAACATATGACGGATTCCTTAATTAGAGAAAGTAAAGCACATATGGATCTATTTAATAACCTAAGGAGAGTGGATTATTGCATAAAAAAGGCTCCATTTCTGGAGCACTCAAAAAAATGAATTAAAAAAAATAACAGACAATTAAACTATACAAATAACTCATAAATAAATCTATATATATTTTTAAAATTACATGTGAAAATGTTATTTTAAGGTAATCCTTGAATAGATATTACTTTGTTCGTACAGCTACAAAAGATGAAGAAAACAAATTTTTATCTATTAGGGACGGAAATGATTCTTGTTATGAGGGCTATTCTGAAGAAATACTCAGATTGATACTATATAAAGAATCGATCAATATATAACTTCATTTTGTAAAATTGATAAAAAAAGCTCCCTTTCTAGGGAACTTTTTATCTTATTCAATGGTATATCGGCTATCTTCTGAAACATATAAACTTTTTGAATTAACTTCTATACTACAATCCCCTAATCGCCGTTTTACTTCTGATAGTAATTTTCCCTTTGCTTCCTCTAAAGAACTTGCTGGAATCACCGTAGATTGTGAGCTTGATACTTTACCACTATACATCACTGAAAAATTCAATTCATATTGATGTATCAAGATTTCTCCACTCCTTTTTTCCCTAAGTTTTTTCACAGATCATTCTTATTTGTTGTTTACAATTATAATTTTTGAAGATAGGTACACACTTTGATACATATCAGATTTTTCTTAGTTAGGTGATAGCACACCGCAATCTTGCATGTCAGCGATACCAGAAATGGACTTTGCCTTTGGTAGCAAGAACCCCACTGGCGTTAGTCAGCTGACCCTTTAGGGGGTAGGAGTATCAATTAATAAAATATATGCAATAACTTTTAAAAAAATCATTGTTCCATCTCAGTTCTCTCATAAATTTATTTAAACTATTTAAAACCTCGAATAACATACAAGATTTTATATCAATACCGAAGTGTATTGATATATAGTAATTCATCAGATACAGAAATAGATATACAAAAAACGCTAACTTGAATATAACAAAATTCTTGCAAATCTATAAAAATTAAAATTAGTGGTTCAGTTGCAAATTTTACTAAATGAGTCTACACTCCATCGTTATCTAATGAGTATGCTATATTTGAAAAAAATCTTGATATACTTGTGACCAAGTAAAAAAGCACCCTGTAAACAGGGTGCTTCACTTCTACCTAATGACTAATATTAGCAGTTGGGTATAGAGTTGTTCCTCCAATTGAAACTTTTATTTCATTTGTTACTGGAACACTTTGTTCATTAATAATGGTTCTCCACCATTCCCATGCAAGACCTGTACATTCTCTCGCTACGACTTTTACATTTTTTGAATTCGGTGGAAGTGGTATTACTGTAGAGTAATGAACCATTTTATCTTGGTTGTTTCCTTCCCAAGTATTATGTGTTAGTACTTCTTTCCCATTTTGATTATATGAGAGTTTATCCCAATGAAGATTTCTAATGATAATTCTTGAAAAATTAAAGCTATTTTAACTCAATTCCTTTCACAGAAAAAAGAGAGAATCGCTTCCCCCTTTACTTCCATTAAAAGACTTATAAATACTAGTTTACTTTTCTATAATCTACGCGTAACTTAGCGTTTCCACTTAACTCTAAATATTCTACTTTTACTTTATGATCCCCAGCTGTAATAGGGACTGTCACCGATCTTACGTCGTTCCATCCTATTGATCCCCAGGAATCAATAATTTTTTTATCATCTACGTATACACGGACTCCATCATCTGCCATTGCTTCAAAATAATAATTTCCTTGTTCAAATGTCTCTGTTTTTGTAAATCTTGCAGAGAAATTATCTACTTGTACTGCACCTGGTGATTTGGCCCCCCAATCAAAGTTCAATTTATCAATTCTTGCATTAGAGTTTTCTCCTCCAGTCACTATTGCAGTACCACTTAATTCAGTATTATTATAGTATTCTGCTGTCCAAGTAGGGTGTTCCACAGATTCTTTGTATGGTTCTATGTTAAACTCTAAATTACTATTACCGCCTTCTTCTAAATACTGTACTTCTATAAGGTGTACATCCTTCTCATTTTTCTTCCCAAATAATCCATTTGCTGCATTATCTTGAATGGTAATTTTTCTAGCATCTTCAACGAATCCGCCAGATGCATAAAAACGATCGATAACAAGTTTACCATCAACAAATACACGAATACCGTCGTCAGCTTTCCCTCGAATTATATAATCCCCTGCAGGTAAGCGCTTTACTGTTGTATATTTTGCAGAGAAATTATCAGGGTTAATGCCCCAAATTGGAAATCCAGTTCCATTATCTTCAATTAGGCTCTTTTCTAGTCCTTGTGGAGCAATTATTTTTGATTTATAAGGTGCCCCTACTAGATCCTTATTATTATAATAATAGGCCAACCAAGAATCAAAGGGTACAACGTGAGAAAAGATTGCTGCAATTCCCTTATTCTCTTGGAATGCTGTAGTAATATAATGGTGCCCTTTGTTTAAGTTTGTAACTAATGCACGTTGAATAACCCCAGTGGAACTATCACTCCATCCATCGATAATTAAGTTCCCATCAAAATTAACTCTTACATAATCATCTGCAAGGGCTTGGAAAAAATAGTCTCCAGCCCTTAATGTCTGCGATTGATCATATTTAGCCATAAAATCATCATTTCTAACACCAAACGGACTACCATTAAGATAATTATATTCCAGTTCCTTTTTTACCTCTTGATAAATAGAATTTGTAAGCCAACCAGTTGGGAACGGATTAATAATTTGATAATTCGAAATATATTTAGAATATTGATCATAGTTTATATGTACATCTACTGGAGTCGTATGCCAGGTATCATGAACAATTAGTTCTTTAAATTCTTCATTCAGTTCAGGAATAAAGACTTTTTGATATCCTACACCAGTCATCATATGATTTTTATAAAATGGGTCAGATTGTGTAGAGACTAAGAGTGGTCTCCCCATATCAATCTCTCCTACAAATCTATCGTATGACGGACTATTATCCTGATAAGACTGTGGGAAATACCCAAGATTAGAAAAATATTTCCACACTACTGGAGCAACTTTAGATGTGTATGTATATCCTTTATCATCTGTTTCTAATTCAATTGCTAAATTACTTATCAATTGATCAACACTTACATTATCTGCTACTAAATTAGGATATCCATGCTTATCCCAATATGCCACTAAATTTGCTAGCGCTGTAGGTGTACATCCTTTATACCAATTATAATCTGGTACACCTTCTATTTTTTTGAATTCTTCATTATCGGATGCAGGTGCAGATTTCATAAAGGTCTTATTTTTTTTGTTGAAATCATTTTTATTATTGTGCTGTAACTCTTTTTCTTCCCCATTTTTTTTTGCTTCTTTAATGCTCAGTGTTTGGTCCCCTGAAATGCTTGTAACATTCTCTTTTTCTTTCTTTAAATATTGAATAGGTCCTGTATATATTGCTTTTCCCTCTTCTACCCCTTTATACGGATTAGTACCTTCCCTTGTAGACTCTATAATTGGAGTACCATTTTTATCGCTGTTAACAATAATGTATCCAAAATCTTTATTCTCTTTTTTTACTTGAAATACATACCCTTTAACTTTTCCCTCTAAATCATATAAAGTTTTACTTTCACTAAAATTAGCCTCTTTCCATTCTGGATAGGATTTTTTACTTATACCTTTTAAATAAAACTCTGCTTTACTTTGTGCATCTTCTTTTGTCACAATTTCTACTGTTTCTTCTGCTCTTGAATTAATTGGATCACTTAAGAAAAATCCTAATAAAAGCGCGCTAACAGAAACAAATAAACGCTTCTTATTCATACATGTTCCTCTTTCCTAAATTCTATTATTTTACATTAATATCCTGAATATACCATAAGTGATTTGTTAAATAAATAGATATTGAGAATAATAGTCAGATATTTTATTAAAATAAATATATTGAAAATATTACGAACTTAAAATATAATACAATTTATGGTAAATACTTAGATTAATAGGGGTGGAGTTGTGAAGAAAAGTATTGCAGTTTTAGGATTATCATGTGTTTTCTTTTCTAGTTTTACTTTAACGCCAGTTTCAGCAGCGACTGAATCTTCAATCAAAGGTCCAGCAGAACAAAAATTTCAAGATATAGAAAATTACGAATTATCTCCTGAACTAAAACTTCAAGCGGAGAAATTAGCTGATGAAATTGCTCAAGATACCTTAAGACAAGAGAAAGAATTAGGGCTTCGATTAAAATTACAACCATATAACTTTAGTCCAGGAAGTGATGGAGTTAAGCCAACTACTTATCCGGATCTTACCAGTGATTTTACTAGTTTAATGAAAGCCAATAAGAATCGTATGAAAGTTGTAAAAGCATCAGCTGACGAAATTGCAAAAAAGAGTAATAACCCTCTTGAAGGTGCTGCTGCATCAAGAGCCTTTAGATATACTGTTTTTGTAAAATTAGTAAAATCAGGAGGTCCATGGGACTATAAATTAAAGTATGGATATGGGAATAAATATACTTTTGATAACAGAACACTAACTGGGGAGGATCTTGGAAACTTCCACTTTGGATATGTTGGTAAAGCAATTGGTTTTACAGATTTTGAACTTAAAGGTGGAGCTGGTTTTTATCAGATACTCTCCGGTACCGCGGAATGGGTATACTACCAAACTTATTTCGATGACCCTAGAGACCAAGAAATGATTCAAGTAGGCATAGATTATTATAATAAAGGATATTAATTTATATAAATTTAAACTAAAAAAGAACAAGTTTATTTTTAACTTGTTCTTTTTTAGTTTAAAATATTATTAAACTGATATATATTCGGCATTCAAGGAATAAATGAATCACTAAAATCACATATTATTTTAGAGTGAAAGGACATACAAAATATGAAAAAAAATTTAACCAAAATCACAATGATAAGCGGTACTATCTTAATATTCTATCACTTTTTAAAATGGTATTTAACTCAATTCCTTACTCCATTTGTTATGCCACTTCTTTCAATAGCAATTCATGGATGGTTTTTCATATTATTAATTTTATCAATTATACATCTTGCTAGATATAAAAATCCGAAACCTTTAATTATTCAATTAATCATAATAATTATTTGGATATTTACCCCCTTTACAAAGATATATATAAAACTAGATTTTTTAATTTACAAAGATGATCGTAAACAAGTTATAGAACTTATAGAACATAAAAAATTAATCCCTAATGTATCCTATGATAATAACCAAATTCATTTGCCTCCAAAATTTAAAGCTACCTCAAAGGGGGGAGGAGATGTAATTGTCCACTATGGAAACAAAAATGCTTCAGTTTTCTTCTATACTTATCGTGGCCTAATAGACAACTTTTCTGGATTTATTTACTCGCCCAATGATGTCAAACCAAATGAAGGCGATTTTAATAGTATCTTTAGAGATATAATGAAAATAGAAAAAAATTGGTACTATGTTACATCTCACTAAAAACACAATTATTTTTTCCTGACTTTTTCAATGATTGCACCGATATATGCGCTCCCCTTTACCATGCCACGCGATACGTATGGCGGAATTAACTTTGTTCAATGGAATTGTTTGAAAGAGAAAGAATCTACTTAGAATGATAATTTAGTAGGATAGGAAATTTTAAACGGAGCGTGTCTTTGGGGGCACTGACTAATACCCCTTTTGGAATCGTATATAACGTGACTTCTTTTCCGATACATCCTACTAGTAAAATCACGAGCAAGAAACTAAGGAACAATCTACATTTAATAAAGCCCTTCCCCTGTTTAACATGCAATCCAATGAAATAACTTGTTTCAGATATGTAGAAATATGGTTTAATCAGCAATCAATGATCAGGTGTTTTTACCCTAAGTATACCTAAATTTATTTGTTTCCAACCCGAAAGAGATAAATAGTTTTGTTCCCATTCATGAAATAACACGATGTATGCATAATTACATATCTACTTAATTGCTTTTAATGTTATATTTTAATAGCGATGAATGCTATTATTTCATAAGTTGTCAACAATCGTTATGTATGTACGAGAAAAAGGAAGGAGTCAAAAAAGACCCTTCCTTTTTTTCTTCCAATTAAATAAATTGCTCTCTGGTAAAAATTTAAATAGTGATGCTGATTCACAGGCGTCTAATTATTGCTGGTATGATCCACTTTACCTATTGTGGCAATAATTACGAGAAGTAAGTACTCTTTTATTTACGATACAATGGAATTATTATCGTTTATTTCTCAACATTTAACATATTGAATTAAATTCCCTTTATTGTTATTATAATGGTGACAGTTTGTTTTCTAGTGCTTTAATTGAAGGACCTGATTTAATACATCAGGTCCTTCTTAATTTTCTTACTAATAAGATAATATTTTTTAACTAGATAGACATAAAAGACTCTTCGCTCATAAAAATCTACCTTTTTTAAGAGCATACTTATACGCTTACTCTTCCTACTTGCTATGAAATAAAGGTTTCGTTTTTTATACACCTAAATTTTCATAAACACCCCATTTATTTCAAATTCATTCTAATCTTTAATCAGATATAACCTTAATAAGCTAGCAAATCCCTAAGTCTTAAATACCAGATATGAATATAAACAATTAATAATATATTATTAAAATCAAGATACACAAATGTGGGACAAATTAAAATTTTACACAATGCCTTAGGATAACAAGATTGTTTTCTTCTCATTTCTATAGGATTTTTGTCCGTTTTTCTGCAAAAAACTAAACTGCTACGATGATTGCCTTTTTAATTCTTTAGTTTCTTTTATCAAATATTCATAAACAAATGGAGAATAGTAGGAAACAAATAAGACCGCTAATCAAATGCACGTATAAGTGGCATATTGGTTTTTCTAATTTTACAGAATCACGATAATCAATACCTTAAAAGTAAACTTCATTTTTAAAGATCTATTAAATTTGCAACAAATAAATAAAAATCATGTATTTGTTCCATCTAAACCTATTCCATAGGTATAATCATTATTCTCACATACTTCAACCTAAAAATTTCTCACTATGCATGTCATATTTTAATTGAATTTTTATATCTCATACTTGTACAAAAACACTTGATTAGAATACAAACTTGCTAAATATTCTAATACTTGAAAATGGTTATTAGCAAATTTAAAATGACTAAGGTTCTATAGACTTTTTTAAAAGTAATAAATAATTATAAATAAAAAGAGAAGAACCCACCATAGTTCTTCTCTTTTTATTTATAAGTTTAGGGTTTTCATATCTGTTGATATGAATAGCAGTAAATTAATGGATGAATAATTTACTAACAAAATTATAACATGTTAAACAAAGGCTTTTATATGCAATATTGCATATAAAAATTCAATTTTCAAACAATCATAGATTATAAAATAACAACTCAATTAGTTGTTATTTTATAATTAAACAGATATTGAACTACTCACCACTTAACGTCCTAACGGACTGTTTGAAGTGGGAGATTCCTGCGAACACCGATTATCCACCGGTTATCTTAGCAGGCTCTACCCGTAGTCCCTACGGTGAGAACATAAGTATCTTGTACGTTGACTCACCACACTCCCTACTTTAGCTTGGTTTTCGCAACTTCGGCAAGTGTGGGCGATAGAACGTTGAAGATTTTACGGTTGCAACGTTTTTCTGCAACCAACCTCATATCTTCAGTTTTCAAAGAGCAATCTGTACAAGTAAATGATAGCAAACATGTTGGCCTATGCCAACCGACATTCATCTCCCACCTAAAAATTGGTGTTTCACACCTTCACATTTTTGAGGAAGGAGTCTTCTGTCGGAAAACGATAAAAAAGCAACTCGGATTGGGGTTCGAGTTGCTTTTTTAAATAATGCTTATATATGTATTATAACATTTCGCGTAATAAATCCAATATCAAGTGACTAACTTTTCTTATTTCTCAATATTTTCAGTCTTATGAAATTGCTCTTTAGCATTTAGAAAACTATTACAATTACCAAGATCTATTAAATTTTTTCAATAATATACTTCTTAATGAATGATAGAATGTTATACTATTTCATGAGTATAATTGCTTTCACAATTTGCTGAAAATAGATACTCAATAACTTTTGATCATCCGATGCTTTTTTCATAATATAAATTCCTCCTTTTGAATTTTTTTACCATATAATATTTTATATCTATATCTGAATACCTTTATAATACTAAACCCTACTTCGACTTACCATTTCACCTGTAATGGAAAAAGGTTATATTTTTTCTATTTGAAACTAATTTGAAAGGATTTTTTATCAAATGAAAAATACCGTTATTCAAACTAAATCCACTAACATGATTGGAACGGAAAATAGCAATAAAGAAGCAACT
Organism: Bacillus cereus group sp. N11; assembly: GCF_016483605.1. Taxonomy (NCBI): domain Bacteria; kingdom Bacillati; phylum Bacillota; class Bacilli; order Caryophanales; family Bacillaceae; genus Bacillus; species Bacillus cereus group sp. N11. Next base: position 128,002 of record NZ_JAEHBN010000009.1, on the reverse strand, counting down.
ACAAATTCTTTACAAGCAATATTAGAAATAAAAGTAAAAGAAGGACAATTCCAGGAATTTATGGATTGTATACAGCTTGAAACAAATATTGAATTTTGTTATAGAGTTACAGGAAAGACTGACTTTATTGCTAAAATCATAATAGCTGATTTGAGAGAATTAGAAGAATTTGTTGATAATTATATTTCTGTGGCTCAAATAGTATCTAATCTTATAATATTCAAAACAAATACTAATTATGATTTGACAGAGAATTAAGGTTATAAGCGACTTTTCCTAATAATAAACACCATAACTAAAAACTACACTCCTAACAATTTGGGTGTAGTTTTTTGACGATATAAATTAAGTTTAAGTCACCACTCTAAAACATAATATAAATACATTACTACACAAAATGCATAGTAAAATGGATCTAATACTCTCATATCTATATAAGGAATTAATGTTGATATTGTTTCATTTGAGAAATCTATTAATAGAGTAGTTGAAATTTAATTGCTTATTTGTATTGGAATTAGGAAATGATATTGACTATTTTAATTATAATTAAAGACGAACTAAAAGAAATGAGTACTGTATAATACAGTACTCATTTCTACATAGTTATTTATAAGTTGTTTCGACGTTGTAAAATTTACTTCATTAGCTATTCTTTTCATTTAATACGCTACTATTAAAATGATTTCGGAGCAACTTCTTGTTGTAAAACCTCTATTTTCTTTCTATGATTTAGTTCGTTAAGATAAATTACCATCATAGTAGCGGCAACAACCGTACCTATCACTCCAAACAGATGGCCTGCATTCATAATCCCAATCCATTGAATAGGTAATGCTAATGATAAAGGTAAAGCAGCTTTGGTAAACTGGAATGCTAGTGTAGATCGACTTGACCAAATAACCGTTTCTTCTTTTGTTTTAATAAAGTCAAACATGACAGTTCTTTGATTGATACGTGAACGATTAAAAACAAAACCAAGCATAAATGAAACGGCAATTGCTAAATACCAGGAATGTACTAATCCTAAAGTAATATCAAAAACAGCAATTAATAGAAAAATTGACCTTGGAATAAATTTTTCAAATTTCCCAACAAGTGTAGCTAATAAAGCCCCTAAACCTGCTGCAGCACTAACAAATCCATACTGCATAGGATCCCAACGATATACATCGTGAAATAAAATTGGTACTAAAAAATTAAATGATGCAAGTTGTATTGTTAAAACAGCAATACCAGTAATTGTAATCCATAATATTTTTGAATTATCTATTGGATTTATTTTTTCAATATGATTTGATACAGGTTTTTTATTTTGCTGAACATCTTTACTTTTTAATAGCGGCATTAGAAGAGGTAAAAATACCCCAATACCTAAAGAGAATGCTAAACCATAAAGTACATTATTAAATCCACCTACATTCATCATAAACCCTGCTATTGCGTTCCCACCAAATGCTCCAATTTGTATTGCAGTTTGTAACATATTTGAAGCCTTTCCTGCTGGAATTTCTCCTGATAATACCATTTGAGACATATAAGTTTCCAAGCTTTGCGTAGATAAAAATAAAATAATAGAAAAAACACCTGCAAAAATATATAAAGTAAAAACATTAATATGCTCACTATTTAAAAGACTTATTATAATCAGAATAATACCGATGCAACGGACACCAGAGAAAATTAACAATGGACTTTTTGTTAACCACATCTTAAGACTTTTCGAATATTTTTGCATAAAGAATGGTAACAAACTCATTAATGTTAATATAATTCCTAAATGAGTAACTGATCCCCCTTTATCCAAAATTGTCCAGGTTAGAGTTACTGTTAACATACCTTCCCCACAAAGAGTCAGCGCCAATAGTACTATAAATATAAATTGAATTGGCATTATACATTCCTTCTTTCTTATATCGGTTGTTTGACCTTAAATTTGTTTTAACTTGTTTAAAGAAAGGGATTTGGAAAATACATAACAAAATTGCACATTGAAAATATTCTGTTATATCCGCCCTAAATACTATTAGATTGCTATTTAAATACTGTAAACAATCCAATCACTCTTATTTGCTTTTTGTTTTTTATAGAAATTTTGGGCAACTATATTATCTTTTGCGGTAACCCATTCCATATATGCATAATTATTGTCTTGGACGTACTTTTTACAAGTATTAAATAACATATCCCCAACACCCAATTTTCTATAATCAGGGATAACAAATAAATCATTTAAAATCATTGCTCTTCCCATACTTAACGTACTGAAAGTGGTATATAAAGTAGCAAATCCTACTGGCTCTTTATTAACCGTACAAACGTAGAATAATCCCAAATCTTTATTTTTTATTATCGTATTTACTAATGTATCTAAAGAACTTTTTTCATGCACAGGTTTTTCATAGAATTCCATATACATTCTAATTAAATTGATAACAGTCTCTCTATCATCATAGGTCGCTTCAAAAATTTCAATATTCTCGAGATTGTTCATAGTCTTTTCTCCCCTTATACTCCAGTAATCATTTTCGCTATTCTCTTACCAATACCAGGAGCCAGCTTTACTCCACCACCACTCCAGCCAGTTGCAACGATTAAGCCTTGTGCTTGTGGAAATTGTTCTATAATTCCTCGATTATCTGATGTATATGCATCAAAGCTTCTTCTTCCACCTATAAATAATTTTTTATTTAGATATGGCAATCTATTTTTTGAATTTTGAAGCATTTCTTCAAAGTCATTTGGGTCAATTGACATTTTTTTGTCCGGATCAATATCATACTTATCTACTGGATATCCTACTAGAGAAGTACCTAGATTATCAGGTCTGCCATATAATCCAGTACTATCATCTATAAAAATTGGATGGTCTGTTTGTCCTATTCCATCAAAGAAATGAATTTGAATAATTTTACTTCTTACTGGAATTTTAATGCTTATAGTATCTAATATATTTCCACTCCAGGCTCCAGCTGCAACAACAACATGTTTACAATGTATAGTCCCATAGGAGGTTTTAACACCTACAACACAGTTATTATCCATTAAAATTTCTTTCACTTCGATTCCTTCACAAGCTAATGCACCTTTAGTTCTAGATGTTTCAATCCATGTATTCGTGGCTAACGATGGGCTAATGTACCCTGCTTGTTCCTCGTAAGCCACACAGCTGTTTTTAGGGAAATTTATAAATTTAAATTCTTTCTTTAATACTTCAGGTGAAAGGATACTAATTTTATGCCCAGATTTTTCAAGTTCTCCAATTTGATCTTCCATTTTTATATGTTGTGTTTCATTTTCAACATACAACATTCCAGTCTGCTTAAATTTAACCTCTTCACTAATACTTAAAAAATCATTTATTCCTTCTTTTGCTATTTCAGTTAGATACGGATCATTATGATAGACCCTTATAAAACCTCCGGATTGGCCTGTTGATCCACTACTAAAGGAATTTTTCTCTAATAAAATTGTATTTGTAATATTTTGCTTGGTTAAATAATACTGTATAGCTGCACCAATAATGCCGCCGCCAATAATAACTACATCAGCTGAATGTTTTATGATAATTCACCTCAACAAAAGATTTATCAATAACTTGTGCAATTATCCATGAAGCTCCTAAACGATCTCCATTGCTTGAAAATTTAATTGTAGAATTACCTGTTGCTAATTCATTAATTAAGTTTTCTACATTAGATTCAATACATTCTAATAGATACGAAGCTGCAAGAAATGATGTTTCTACATAATCCTCTTTTGCTTTTATGGTAAAAGCATCGTTAGAATAATCTTGGGCTAATTCTATAAATTCATCTACATAAGAATCATCTGAAGCTATAAAAATTCCTTTATACCCTCTCATCCTTAGTTCCCTTAGATAAGTTGCGGAGTTAAAGTGTGTCCCAGCAAAGAATATTGCATCGCTATGCTTATTATTTTCACTATTAAAATCTTCAATTCTAGTAACTTCTTTAAATAAAGAATTTGCACTTTGATACAGTAAATCTGCTAGGCTTTTACCGTAAAATGTTTCATCGGAAACTGCCGTAATCGTTTGAATATCTTTAGTTTTCAAAAAATTAATAACGGTTTCAGCTTGTACCAAATCATTAGAACAAAACCTAAATACTAATTCCTCGCTATTAAGCGTAACTTCTAAATTAGTTGATGCAGGAACTAAGAATGGAATTTTCGCCTTGGAATAAAACGGTATTGCTTTTAAAGCACATGCACTATTAAAGTGGCCAATTACAGCAACAACCCCTGATTCAATCATTTTTTTAGAAATATCTTTGATGGTATTTGGATCTCCTTTATCATCTTGATAAACCCATTCGATGTTATCAGCATAATTTAGCTTCGCACGATTTACACCCTCAATTAACATTTGTCCGTATACAGACCTAGGACCTGAAAAAGGGCCTACTACTCCAATTTTTATTTTCTTTTTCATAATTTGAGCTCCCTATATATTTTTTATTAGGAAATATGAGGAGGTAAGTACTACCTCCTCATATTATCAAATATTCTGAAGATAAAAACTGTCGTTTGTTTTTGAAAAATAATTCTCTTGAAGATCCACTTTCTGTCCAGCAGACAAAAAGCTTACTTCCTCATCCAACTGCATGTCAACATTAAATCCCAAATCCCCCCATAGCATTTTACCAAATGTAGGCATGATTGGGCTAGAAAATATTGCTAAAATTTTTGCAGTATATAATTCTAGTGCAATAGCAGTATTTCTTCTTTGTTGATTATTCTTTAATACCGTTAAAAATTCTTCTCCTGCCGAGAATTTTTTAGCAATTCTCACTAATTCGTTTAATAATCTAACTACCTTTTGCGGTGAAAATGTATTTGGTTCATATGCATTCATAATTTCATTCATAATTCGATTTACATGTTGATAATACATTAAATAGTTACCTGATAGTGTCTCTAATTCTGGAGCACCATTTGGAAACTCTGCTTCTAACTTGCATTTTAAATCATGTAACCATGATTCCCATTCTTGGTTTAAATTCGTATCTACAATATGATTAAATTCTTCCATAGTAAAGTTTGTTTCAACTGTTTCCGGTCTACTATAAGATAAATAATACCTTACAACATCATGTGAAGCATTTTCTAATAATTCTTTGCCCCATACAGCATGTCCCCTGCTTGTTGAAAACTTAAGACCCTCTAGTTGATAAAATTCATTTGTTATCATTGTTTTAGGAAGATTTATATCTTCACTATATGCTAGCCAAATAGCTGGGAAAAGCACTGAATGGAAATAACCATTATCATATCCAAAGAAATTAATGATAGTCGTATCTTGATTCTTCCAAAAATCCCTTAACGTATACGAAAGGTTTTTATCCTGAATTAATTCGTTTGTCGCAGATAAATATCCAGGTGCCATTTCAAACCATACATATATAGTTTGATTTTCATATCCTTCTACCGGAACTGGAATTCCCCAATCAGATACATGTGAAATAGGAATATCAGGCAAATCCTCATCTAGCATTCTCTCACATAATGCCGTTAGATGTGGCCCTATTTTTAATTCTTTGTAGTACTGTTTTAATTGTGTTTTATAATTACTTAATGGGAAAAATAGTTGTTTAATTTTAGACTTCTCTGGTTCGCTGCCACAACATTTACAAGTTGGGTTTAATAAATCTATACATAAATTAGGTCTACCACATTTTTCACAAGCGTTGCCATCTGATAATTCATCACAATGTGGACAATTACCTCTCACATAAGCTTCATAAAGGTGCTTATCGCATTGCTTACAGAATAGAATGTCGACTTCTTTTTCTACTAATTTACCTTCATTCCAAAGTTTTTCAAAAAACTCTTTGACAAACTCAATATGGAATGTTGAAAAATGAGGTTTTACAAAAATATCCGGATTAATTTCTGCTAGTCTTAATGTTTTTTCAATTTCATTAGCAAAATAATCTGCCGTTTCTCTAGGAGATTTTTCTAATTGTCCCGCCTTAAACGGCACATAGCTTTGATGATCATCCGCCCCACTCATATAAAAGACTTCATTTCCTTTAAGTTTTAAATATCTAGTTAAAATGTCAGCTCCTGTATATGGACCAGATAGGTGCCCCACATGTAAATCACCATTAGGTGTTGGTGGTGTCGCCGTTATTAAATATTTCTTTTTATCTGAATCTAACTTCTTACTATTTTTTTTACTAAAAGCATTTTCCCACCATATGGTGAAGAATATCAAATTTTCATCTGATGTATTTTTCAAACTATGTTCTTCAAATGGTGGAATAAAGATGGCGTCCCCTTGCGTAACAGGTTCTTCTTTTTTACCCACTTTAACTATTCCTTCACCCTTAAAGATAATAAAAGTTTCAACTTCATGATGTCCATGAATTTTAGAAATTTCTCCAGGTTCTATGATTCCCCACATTGCACCAAATGGTGAATCATATAATTTATTAGAATGCGGAAATAATCGTTGACACATAATATCATATTCATTTGTGAAAATCTGTGGATTTATCTTTTCAATATGCATCTTTAGACCCCCTATATTATGAAACCACGTTTTTAGTTTTTTCTTCTGTTAATGAATTATTTTCTTGTACGGTTTTTAAAATTTCATTTGACCGAATAGATAAATTAGATAATAAAGTGTCACTCAGTCCATGAGTGCTTTCATTTACACCCTGCAAATAAATACCAGGTTTAAATTTATCCGTTGTTTCTAAACGATAATTTCGGGAAACTTCAATATTATCTGAAATGTACGAGTTAAGATTTTTTAATAAAGGATGGTTCTTTTTACTTTCGTACCCAGTAGCAAGAATTACAGCATCAGCTTCAATAACAACTTCTGTATGTTTTACTATGTCTTTGTAATAAACAACCACTTTATCAGACAGTGTTTTTATCTCCGTTAATTCTAAAAATGGCTTTATTCTAAAACGATCTTCTCCATGAAATTTTTGGTTATATAAAGCTTTATTAATTTGGCTTATTAAACTTCCATCCGCAGCTGCATAATTAGTATCACTGTGGTGTTTTAATAAAGCATCTCGATTTTTTTCTGGTAAAGAATAAATAAAGTCAATCATATTAGCGTCAAATATACGATTAACAAGCTTACTTTCATTTACAGCTTTATATGAGAAAGGTCTCATCGTTGCCGTAATATCTGATTTCGGATAATTATTGATTAGATGGAAAAATAATTCAGCTGAACTTTGTCCCGATCCTACAACTAAAAACTTATGAGCATCATTCTGTTCAAAGTTATTAATTTTGTTTTTAAATTGACTTGAATGAAATACTCTACTATTATTCATTTCAATATTTATTGGCGTTCTTGGTGTTCCACCCGTAGCCAAAACAATATTTTTAGTAATATAGCTCTCTAATTGATTAGTTTTTGTATTTTGCACAATAACTTCTAATAATTCGACTGAATCTTCAGACACAATAGGGTCTACTGAAATTACTGTTCGACTATAATAAACGTGATCTTCTAATTGAGAAGCAACCCAAGACATATAATCATTGTATTCAAGTCGTGACGGATAAAACTCTGAGAGATTAATAAAATCGCTTAGTCTTTCATTTTCATGTAGATAATTTAAGAAGGAGAATTTACTTTTAGGATTTTTTAGAGTTACAAGGTCTTTCAAAAATGAAATTTGAATATTTGTATTATCTAAAAGCATCCCTGGATGCCATTGATAGTGCGTTTTTTCTTCTAGAAAAATTCTTTCCATTGAATTATTTTCTTCTTCAATAGCAGTTGCTAAAGCTAGGTTCGCTGGCCCAAATCCAATTCCAATAACGTCATAGATTTTATTATTCATTTGACTCGTCCTCTTCGTTTTTTTTAAATTCTCGTATATAATTTTATTTTTTATATTTTTTTTATATTTTTTTTATAGTTTTTTTATAGTTTTAAAAATAATTTCAGAAAAATTTTTATTTAGACATAGTAACTTTCTTACTTAAAAGTTCAGTGATAAGTTCAATTGTTGTGTTGACAGTAATATTATCCTTGTCTAATATAGGGTTTATTTCCGTGAACTCTGCAGCTACTAGGTTTGTATTATTTCTTAGCATATCAATTGCCTCTTTTGTATCATCTAAACTTAAACCATGTGGAACTGCCAATCCTCCTCCAGGAGCAAATTCAGGATCTAAAGCATCTAAATCAAATGTTAGATGAACTGCATCTGTATTATTATTGAGAATCTTAATTGCCTTTTCCATAATACTTTTTATTCCTTGTTTTCTCACATCTTCTGCTGTAAAAATTGTTACTCCTAAATTTTTGAGAAACTCTTCTTCCCCCGGGTCTAAATCACGAATTCCTATTTGTACGATATTCTTTGGATCAATTTTAGTTTCTTTCTCTAGAAAATCTTTAAATTTTTCGTTACCGTATCCTAAGAGAATTGCTAAAGACATCCCATGAATATTACCAGAAATCGATGTTTCAAATGTATTTGCATCTCCATGAGCATCAAACCAGATTACTCCCAATCGTGGTACTTTTCTAAGAATTCCAGTAACAGTACCAATTGCAATACTATGATCTCCTCCTAAAACTAATGGAAAATGCCCTTTTTCCAATTCGTTCTCAACTGTTGAAGCAATATTTTTACATATATCAATTACTTCATTTGAAAACTCTTGTTTGACAATTCCATAATTTTCATTATTGGTTGAAGGAAGAGAAATGTCTCCTAGATCAACAAAATCAATCCCGATTTCAGTTAATTGTTTCGACATACCACCATATCTTACAACATATGGTCCAAGGTCAACCCCTCCTATACTAGCTCCGAAGTAAGTAGGTGCTCCCAAAATAGATACTTTTTTATTCATAATATTTTCCACTCCATTTCTATGATAATACATATAGGATTACTTGGTTTTAAATTGATACTATTAAATACTTTATCGATAAATCTAGCGGTTATATTCCTCATTTAAAACAAGGAATATAACAACCAGATTTACTTAAGTTTTTATGCATGTACCGGAATTTCTAATTCTATATCTAATTGATTATCTAATACTCTAGCTCTTTGGCGCAATTTTTCTACATCAGATTTATCATTATATGGTGCTCTTAATGAAAGTAAGCCCGTTATATCAAATCCTTTTGGAGCATGATATACTTCAGCTCCTACTTTTGCTACAGGATAGTAAGCCTTATACTCTGGCTGTTCAGCAACAATTCCCAATTCATTTTTCTTTATAATTCCAGATCTATATACAAATTTAATACAAGTACAAGATTTTGGTGTTGTAGATCTAGTTAAGAAGAATTCCATAATATCCCCTTTACAATCTAATAAACCAAGAATATTAACGGCTACTAAATCAATTCCATGTACATCACGTATATTACGATAAACATGCCCGCCACTGATTCTAGTACTAAATTCTACAACTTTAAAATTCCCTTGCGTATCTCGGCGTAGTTCTACATTAAATAAACTGTTTTCAATAGCTAATTTTCCACATATTTCTTTAGCAATATTAACAACTATGTCTTCATCTACACCAACATACGGTAAAGTGTATTCATCTTCCTCGAAATATGGGCCCATCATTTTATTTTTATTGTGAATTCCACCAAGGTAAAATTCTCCATTTAAAACGACTCCATCAACTGTAATTTCTTCACCAGTCAGAAATTCTTCTACTAATGCCACACATTGTTGTGTTTGGTTAAAGTAGAATCCTTTATTTGTTTTAGAAAGATTAATAATTTTTTCTAATGAATTATTCAATTCTTCTAAGTTGTTAACTAAATATACAGATTCACTGCTAGCAGCCATAGTAGGCTTAATGATTACAGGGAAAGGAATATTTTCTATTTCTTTCTCTGCATCCTCTATAGAATTAACTTTTGCAAATTTAGGACTAACAATGGAATTCTTTAACATAAATTCTCTCTGCTTTGATTTATCTCGAGATGTCGTAGCAGCTTCAACAGATAACGCTTTATTCCCAAAGCGTTCATTAATTTTAGCAGTTAAGACAATATCAGTTTCTTGCCAAGTTACAAAAAAGCTAATTCCTAGATCTTTTCCTTTTGTAAAAATATAATTTTCAGCATCTATTTCAGAAGCATCTTCAAGTACAATTACTTCTTTAAAGCGCGCATCCATTGTTTTACTTGGTACACTCGTAAACAAGTAAAGTTCATCAGATATTCTTCCTGCAGTTTCAATATGATCACCATGAATGCTATAACCTTTTCTCATGATGATTCCAATTTTTTTATTTTTCATATGTAATCTCCTTTTCTTCTCTGTATATCTTGATAACACGTTGTAATCGTATACTAAAACTTTTGATTGTTCAATAGATTAGAAATATTTAGAAATATTTTCCCGTAAATATATTTTTATGCGAAAAAATACTAAATATTCCCAAATCAAAAGTCATACAACTAGATATTTTTACTTAAGAAAAACAAACAAGAATTCATTAAAACGCCGTAAAGTTTACCTTTTTTAAACATAAATTTACTATTTTTAACATTTATGTTTTTTTCTATTGATTATTATTTATTGAAAAAATTTATTTTTCTTTAATGGAATAACATACTTGCCTATAATTAGTTGTTGTCTAATTGAAACAAACTTGATAAAAAGATATTTATTTTTACCTTTCTTATTATGCAATTATCGTTGTAATTTAAAATCTTTTTCGCAAGAGTATTCAGCAGGTGCAAAGAAAACTAGTACCGTGAGATCTTCTTCAATAGTATGAAATCTATGCTTCATGTTAGCCTTTACATAAATAATAGAACCAGTTTCCACAAAAATATTTTCACTTTCTACTACAAGTTGTGCTCTGCCATTGATAATATAATATACTTCATCTTCTGTATGTGGTTGTTGCATATCTAAAGATCCTGCTTTCAATTCATAAATCCCCATACTTAGATCCGTTTCATGCAAAAATTCATAATAATTTTTGTCTAAATTTCTTTTTTCTCTTAAAATCTGTGTAAGTTGATAATTTTTCATTTGCTATCCTCCTAATGTTATAAGATTCTAGAATCAATTAACTTAGTTAACTTAATAAAAGGAATATATCAGGCATAATTTAAATTCTTTTACATGTGTCTAAAGAATTAATCAAAGATATATAAACTGACAGCATAACAAAAAGAGATAGAAATAGTCCTATCTCTTTTCTACATAAGGGCCATGCTTACAGATTATCCTTTCATTTCAAATTTAATTTTAATAGGGGAAATCTTAATATTCAATCTCTAAAATATTTTCTCAATATGTATAATTTAATCTTTAATTTATACTATAGTTAACTCTATTTTTAACACGTTATCCAAATATATGGTGTTTTCTCACTCTTATGAAGGATATTAATTCAAGGATCATACCGAGATGAATTTATTACTAGTATTGTCAATAAGTTCTTGAATGAACTATCTATTTTTCCTTACATATAATACTTCTTATCAGCTATCGCGCTTTGTATAACAAAGTACTAGATAATATCTTCTTGTTTTAACTTTACCTTTAACCTTTTATTATGATCCGTAATGTATGTACTAATGACATACCTAACAATCTTAATTATAAGCAGTCTTGTGAACTATAAGCATCAAAGTGGAAGCTATATGCATAGTAGTAGTAGTAGTATAAATACCCTGGAACAAGGGGATTAATTCGATGGCTATTAAAAATAAAAATTAACCAAAGTAAATGCTACCGAGTGTTGGGTAGTTCATATAACCATTCCGTAAAATCTATAAAAATTGAAAGGAGATAAATACATATGAAAAAAACGAATTTCATTAGATCACTTATACTTATATTCACAGTTATAGCTCTAGGAGCATGCAAAGATGCAGAACTCAACAATTCACTAAATTGGGATGTGCAAAAGTTCTCATTTACAGATCAAAATGGGAAGCCATTTGGATCCGCTGAGTTACAAGATAAAATTTGGGTAGCTGATTTCTTCTTTACAAGTTGCCAAACAGTTTGTCCACCTATGACAGCAAATATGGCAAAAATCCAGAGAATGTTGAATACGGACGGGATTAAAGATGTAGAATTTGTATCATTTAGTGTTGATCCTGAAGTAGACACACCAGAAAAAATAACAGAATTTATGAAGGTCTATGAAATGGATGGAAATAGGACTCATTTCCTCACGGGATATAAAAGAGCAGATATTGAAAATTTTGCTAAAGAAAACTTCCAATCACTTGTAACTAAGCCAGAAAATGATACACAAGTTATACATGGCACAAGTTTTTATCTGATTAACAAAAATGGAAAAGTTCTAAAAAAATATTCAGGTGTCGAAAATACTCCTTATGACGAAATTGTTCAAGACATTAAAAAAATTCGATAAAAAAATTCTATTAAGTCAATATTTAGAGGAAAGTGAAAGTTTACTTTCATTTTTTTAAACATTTACAACAAAATTTGTAATTACTTTCTCAATATATACTCTTGTTGATTATGGCTTTAATATTAAGAATCAGCAAAAATCTAAGCAAAATAAAAATATAATGGTTATCCTTTTTGTTTACTCCTTGTGCTAAAGATAAGATCGTGTTCGCCGATCTTATCTTTTTACCTTGTATACTTTTGATACAAAAAAGAATCCTTATATAATAAGAATTCTGGAACTAAAAATTTTTAATAATTTAGGAGAATATTTGTTTGTAGACTACTTGCTTCCTACCATGAACCATCGACAGTAAATTTATCTGTTGAAACACTCTGCCCACGTTAGCGAACTCTACTTTTTAAAAAAATAATGATGTCCTCTCTTTTAATTGTTCATACATATCTTCTTGTAAGTTACATAGGAAATGCGTCCCCTATTTTTATTTATTTTTCTTCTAATACTTGCTGCCACCCATTGCTGGATATTTGTATCTCAAATTCACTTTCTATTTTGCCAAACTATTTTCCTATTTTGCTTACATGGCCTCACTATATCATTTCGGGAAAATTGTACGTTTAGACACATTTCAACCGATTCCTGTACGTTAGAGAATCGATTTTTATTTTTAAATGACATTTGTATTAACTAGTAAAATCCCTTCCATAGGATAAAATAAACTTAAAAGAAGTTTTATGAAGTTTTTAAAATATGTATTCTTTGTAGTTGAATGCACCTGTCTACTATCACTTTGGTATGCTATCTTTTTTCTTTAAAGATAAGTAAAAAAAAGTCGTTCTAGAAATTAGGTAGTGTATTTCAATGAAATAATATAATTTGAAGAAACACAAAGTGTTTTTACTTCTGTGTTTCTTCAAGTTTTCGTTTGTTAATTTCTCGATAGAGGGGGCCTTGTGATATTCCAGTGCCTTCTATGATTTCTTTATGGAACATTCGTTACTATCATACATACGTAGTGCAATTGAAAGTTTTTCTTTTTCTAGTTTTGGTCTCCCTAATCCCCTCCCCGTTTTTTACTCGCTTTCACTTCCATATTCAGTAAGCGAATGAATTTTTATATGTTTTGAAGAGTTTACTTTGCGGTTCATAGCAAGAACTCTGTCATTACCCAACCAAAATAGAATGCTCCCGCTATAATACTTATTATCATTTTCACTCTCCCTTACGTTTACCCTTATCATTCTGATTTACACCCAATGATTGAAGCTGAATATTCCATTCCATTTATAATTGCTTGTGTTCGATATTGTACTACAACCTCTAAACCCTTTCTTTACAACTTTATCTAAGTCCATTTTTAAATCCTTACGACTCCCAGATCTAACTATCTCAATTTCTATAGTTTTCACAGTAACACCTCCTAAACAAAATGGTAAAAATTTATTGAATTCACTATCACCTTGTTCTTCTTTAGAATACATTTAATCTATTAAGGTTTAAAAATTATACAACAAAAGAGTGCCTCGGTTTAGAATCACTCTTTTCACCTAACTCTTAACTTCATACCATTTATAATTGAGTTCTTCACCAAAATCACTTGTGACAATCCCTTTGACCAATGAATGTTGCAAGTAAGAACGGCCCATTCAATATTTTCTATTCAAATATGATAGAATGAAAATATATGCAAAACGGAGGGAAAACAAATGAACTCAAACACAAAACAGTTTATTTATGATATCCAGCAAAGAAAGAACAATTATATAGAAAATGTATTAATAGCAATACAACATCCTGAAAAAGAGCATTCTGAACAGGTCATTCAAAATATAGTAGAGAAGATGGATATGATGATTAGTCTAGTTACTACGTATATGAGGATTGAATCAGGATCTACGGAAGAATTAAAAGAACTTCAGAAAGAAATTATCCATGCTCAAGCATATATCCAAAAAAGAAAATTTGAAGAAACACAGAGATAAAACCCTGTGTTTTTATTTGGACTTCTAAGAAACCAATTTGTTATAAATCAAATTAGATGTAATTTAGTCATTGTTTTGGCATAATCCATACAATTTGTTGAATTCGTACAATATACGGTACCGTATCTTCAATTAGCAAATGATCTGGTTTAACATCTTTTAACTTTCCTCTTACATTACCTCTTACAGTTTCAATAACCACATATTTACCAATTACTGATTGTAATGTCTGATATACGTAGGGATTAGGTGTACTTACCGTATGGTGTTCCCTCAAGTCATTTCCTTCCGAATAACTCATTCTATAAGACTCCTTTCTAATTTGCATTCTTTCTCCTAATATATGATATAAATCTTATAAATATGCTAGAAGGATAATTCATTATAGGAACGGAAATAACATTCTAATAAGGTACGGTTTCTATTTCTAAATTGCGAAAAAGTATTTATATAAAGTTACTTTTACTAGTTAATAGGTGATGATATATGGATATCTTGAATGTACATCTAGGTTGTTCCTTTTAGGATTTGTATTATTTTAAATACGCCCTTTATTAGAATAGTGCTCATACTTTTTTTGAGACTCTTTCGTAATACGTGCATTAAGTAAAATTGCTAACAATAAAAACACTCCATATTTTCCTCCTGTAGCTCCTATGATAATCACACTACTACAAACAAGTATAATTAATAGGATAAACGAAACGAAATAAATACAATTATAATTCTTTGACATCTTCTCGTATTTCATGCGTTCTTTCCTTGCATCCATCTAAATTCCTCCTTTACATTATCCGTTTCACCATAAGATAAATCTCGCTCTTAAAAAGAAAACAATCTATCGTTTCAAATACTTAGTTTGTTTTTGATCAACTAATGTATATAAAATAAAAAGAAATCCTACCAATATTAAGCTTTCCACGATGATAATCCCGACCCTCTCCTTCCTTTGAACCCCATCACATCAGATGGAATATATGTATATCCTGTTATTAGCCGTAGCAAACAAAAAGGATCTTCCCTTCTCGTAAAGGCTGATCCTTTTCTTCGTTCATTCAACTATTTTTAGCTATTCTTGATTAATTAGAATCACAGCTGGTCCATCTACACGAATTCCACCAACTTCAATTTTTTCATAAGACTCAACTGTAATAGAAATGACGCCTTCTCGCTTCTGTAATTCATTACTTAATTCTTTTGTTAACATCTTTTTCATTTGTGCACTCCTTCTTACTGCTTAATTTACTATTGTTTTGTAAATGAAATTAAAAATGGTTTCCTGGTCTGGAAACCATTTTTGTAGTTGACCATATGGTGTTACCAGTTCGTTTATCAATTTTACGTAAAGAAGATAAACAATTACTATTCACTGTCTCAGTAGATGTAAGGAACTCTTAAAGAGATAGCGGTGAGATTGATTGTTTTTTCTTCTAGAAATAATGACTTAGATAATATATTACCTAAAACAATGAAAGCCCTACCTCTCTTCCATCCTTACGGATCCTTGTCCGTGCCAGTGTGAATCAGGATTGCAAAAATCAAGTGACTATTTAATCGAGTTATTTAATGAAACTTCGAACGTTCGTAAAAGAAATTTAAAAATAAAAATGGATTAGATTGAAGTGATAACAAAAGAGGTTCCTACTCTAAAAGTGAGTTGAAGAAGTTGAATGTCTTTGAAATAATTTACTTTTAATAACCATCATATACCCAGAAAATTCAGGATATTTCTGGGGGATGTCATACATTATTTATAATAAATCTTAACAGAAACTTTTTATTTGTTTTTCAGTGATTCCTTTAATTAATTCTAGCTCACTGACCAAAAATTTATATGCATCATCCAACAATTTTTTTTCGCTTGTATTCAGTGCTTTTTCCTTCTTCATACGGATTAAATCACGTATAACTTCAGCACCTTCTTGTATTTCACCCGTTTTTATTTTATCCGTGTTTACTTTATGCCTTTGTTTCCACGGCAGTAATTCATCTGATTCTCCATGCTGAAAAATTTGTATAATGTGCGTTAATGCAAGTATATCAATAACTGGGCGTATATTCGAACTCAATATTTTACCCGTAGGAATCATGACTTGCATATTACTAATTGACATTTTTATTACATAATACAATTGCTTTTTCCCTGAGAACTCTTTTTCTTCTATGGCTTCAATTATACCTGCTCCGTGCATTGGATAAACAATGTTATCGCCAATTTGAAACATATAATCCACCTCCATATGTGGTAACCTTCTCAAGCTTAACACACATGTTATTTTTTATCAAATATTTTATAATATCATAAAATCATTTTTATCGTCAATAACTTTTTTAACGAAAATTAAATTAAGTAAAAAACACCCCCAAAACAATAGGGATTGTGTCAGATTTCCCATAAAGGCAAGGGAATTTCCCCGCTTATATTCTGAAATCCATACTCATTAACGTAGATCAGTTTTCCCTTGAAACCGGCCAAATCGATCCCGTATTTTTTTCAATCTTATATGGTACTCCAAAATCTCAATTCTTGCTTTTTCTGCTAGAGGGGCAATTGGTCGTAAGTCTTTTAACCCCCAATACTCAACCACTACATCAAGTACTTGATCAAAATATTGTAGTGGTCCATAGTTTGCTTCTTTTGCAATCACAGCCATTCTATTTTCAAAATCAGGCATGACGGCACCTGGCATTTTAAAATTCTTAATCACATTGGCAATATGATAGCAATAATTAGGTTCCAATTCCAAATGTGTTCGAATCACGTCTCGATAAAACGCATAATGAAGAGTTTCATCTTTTGCAAGACGGCGTAATAATGTAGCAAGATCTGGATCATGCTTACTTGCAACCTTAGCTACATTATTGTAAAACACCATCGTTGCAAGTTCTTGTAGCGTCGTATACGTCATGGCTTCGATTGGTGTATGAAAATCTGGCTCAAATCCACCCTCAACGACTGACTTTCTTAATTCATGTATTCGTTTAGGGTTCACACTTCGAGTGAGTAGTAAATATGTCTCCAATAAATTCGAATGTTGATCCTCTTCTGAAGTCCATGTGTGAATAAAGTCTGTAATAACAGAAAGGGAACCTTTAAAAGTCGCAGATAAATACGTTGTAAACCATGGTAAATTCACTTCTGTTAATAAAGCTGTTTCAATGGCCGTAATTACACCAGAAGGAAGAGTAACTTGACTTTCATCCCAAGGAACTCTTTTAAAGTCCATTCCCTTATCCCATGGTAAAAACTCATGATAACCCCAGTCTATCTTCTGCGCTCTTATTTTATGTTGTTCATACATTTCTTTTAAACGTGGTTCTAATCGGAAATCTAAATCATTTGTTAGCATATAAGTGCCCCCTTTTCTTACCATGGATATTCATCCTATTTTTGTCCTTAAAAATTTTCTACAAATAAATATTACTTTCCTTTTTTTAAGTCAAACATAACAAAATTCTTTAAGAGCGCTATGTTTTTATATGATTTTTTCATATAAAAAGGGATACTGAGGATAACATTCATGGATGAAGATACTCGTCATGTTTTAAATCTTGGTGAGTGTAAAAAGGTGCAAGCCTATAAAGAATCGTTTTATAATAAAGATTGATAGTATTTTATACACACTATCAACTTATTTAGATGTAAAATCCATTTAGCGCTTGAAAAACAAATACAGTTGATGAGATAGCCTTAAACGACAATTCCCAACAAGATTAATATACATTGGCTAAGTTAGACCGAATTTTGTGAAACAGTATATCACACAAAGGGAAGAGGCGATAAACATGGAGTCAACGGAAGCGCATATGAAGGAAAAACAACGCAGAGAAAAAATAGAAATAATATTCAGCCATATGGTAAAAGGAGAAGGTTATTTTCATGGTTCTTCTTATAAATGGAAAAACATTGTATATCAAAATTATAATAGAATACAACAAAAAGAGTTGGAAATCGAACAAATCATTTCGAAAATGGAAAAAGAAGGGGTTCGTTTTGCGCAAGATCGTTCACTCATACACTATCCCGTCATTGATTTTGTAAAATATATAGCTAAGATTTATAAGGAGCCCCTCGAAATACAATAATCATATTTAGAATAAACCTTTATAAAAGGTTTATTTTCGAAGATTTTTAACTATACCCCGAAAAATAATTATAATATTCTTTTTATTCACAATGCTATTTATTTTTGCTATAATATAAACGATAACGTATTATATTCGTTTGTATATCTTCATATTTTGGGAATTTTATTGCACAAAAAGACAACTCTTAATTGGAGTTGTCTTTTATTGTTTTCGATATACATAATACTATTGTGATGCAAAAACTTCATGATTATTATAAACAAAGAAAAATTAGGATTTTTTATAGTAGAGATGCTACTTTTTTCCTCTCTTAGCTGATATAAACATTATACCAAATAGATAAATGGTGGTAAGGCTATGCATAAACAGCAGCGAGATGAATACGAACGAAAGAATATTTTGTGGATCATAAAAGATTTAAGAGCTAGAGGTGTACATTACAGCACAGATAAGGTTGAGGTAACATACAAGTATATCACTCCAGCTAAATAAAAAATGAGCCTTGAGTGTGAAACTCAAGGCTCATTTTTTAAAGGTAAAGTCGAATTGGCGACCTTACAAACTAATAATACCACAAATTTACAAATAAAGATAACTTTTTAATTACTAGAATATTAAGTAAACAAATAAAACCTACTGTGGCAGGTGCCCCCATCAATGCAACTGTTCCAGGATATTCCGATGCGTGAAAGCATCAGAAAGGGTGAGCACAATGCAACCGCTAGCTAAAAATAGCATCAAAAAAAGCCCGTACAGAAGCACAGGCCGGTTGTAACACAACGGTAATTACATTTTAACAGGATAGTTAGAAATTATCAAAACCAAATATAAAGGGATTGCTTCTTCTATTGATTGGGGGATTTTCTGTAAATCAATTACATAATCCCCAAAGCGTTTTATATGCTTAGTCATATAAGGACTTAGCCTTTCTAAATCTTGGCGTGAAAAGCGATAACATTCCTTTTTTAGTTGCCATAAAATTATAGTGATATCTACTACATTTTGAAAAATTAAAGAGTTGGTGATTAAATCATTGTATTTAATACGTTTTTCTTGTTCGATTGGATCGTTTTCCGTAATAATACCATCGCGGCAAAAAAACAACCATCATGATATAGAGGCAAATATAAAGAACATGTTAATCAAAACATGTTCTTATTTAATATAATCGATTCACTTCTTTATAAAAAGTTTGGTTATTTTATTGAAGCTTATTCCACAAACGCACCCGTTTGTTAACTTTTTTACTGTTTGAAAGCCATACTTTTTATATTGATTCATTTATTGGAAAAACCGAAAGTTTTAAAATCTCTCTATTACATATTTATTTTTGGAAAAATAGCCTAACTCCAAATACTAATAACACTGTGCCAGTAATGCCCTCTATTGTACGATTCACCTTTTCTTTTCTTAAAAAAGTTCTTAATTGACGTATTAGAGATATATAAAGTAAATACCATATTGCTGTCAAAGTCGTAAATGTGAGTCCCAACAAAAGAAATTGGAAGAAATGACTTTGATTACTCACAATAAATTGGGGTAGAAAACTAAGGAAAAATACAGCCGTTTTTGGGTTTAAGATTGCCGTGGTAAATCCTTGTCTAAAACTTTTAACCGTTCCAATATCCTTAGAGTTTACTTCCATTGAACCTGACATATCTTCTTTTTTAGAAAAGGCACTTTTAATTGACTTTACAGCTAAATAAATTAAATAAAATGCCCCAGCATATTTTATTAATGTAAATAGCATAGCAAATTTCATTAAGATAGCAGAGAGTCCTAGTGTAGCCATTATTGTATGAATCATCATTCCAGATACCGTTCCTAAGACGGTCTTTATCCCACCATTTCTACCATGAGAGATAGTGTTTTTTGTAACTAAAGCAAAACCGGGACCAGGCATCATTATAATAAGGAGTGCTGTAAGGATAAATAGCAAATAAGTTTCCATGTTCTGGTATTTCCTTTCTGATTTTTAGTTTCGCTTATAGTATAGCTTTTTTCCTTAAAACATTAAATATAAAAAGTATGATTAGGATAGTATCATAAACTTTCAAGGTGTTGTAATTGAATTATAGAGGGCTTCACTTGAATAATGTTCTTCTGTAAATGAGCGTTTTAATGGAATGCCAATTACATAAATAATCAGATTTTTGTATGAAAGGATAACTCAATTAA
This sequence comes from Bacillus cereus group sp. N11, assembly GCF_016483605.1. Classification (NCBI taxonomy): domain Bacteria; kingdom Bacillati; phylum Bacillota; class Bacilli; order Caryophanales; family Bacillaceae; genus Bacillus; species Bacillus cereus group sp. N11. The sequence goes on along the minus strand of NZ_JAEHBN010000009.1, from coordinate 107,363 downwards.
ATAAATTAAGAGCGTTTTTTAATTATTTTTTCTCGGAACACTCTTAATTTTCTTCCATTTATCGAGGGTATTAGTATCAACTTGACCAAACATTATCAAAAAACTACATTGATAAAACACACAGCAAAGCTATGCATACATTTTCTTTAGACAATTAGCTAAATATCATCTGAGCTGTAATTTTATGAAAATATAATAGCTGATTTCAAACGTAATTGGAAATAAACGTAAGTCTATGACCTATTTTTACACGTATCTCGGCTATACCCCATATTGATATAAAGGCGTTATCCTTTCCTATGATTTCTCAGAAAGAATAACGCCTTTTTCTTTTTAGGGGGTATTTTGTCTAGTTAGCTTGATAGCGATGTGGTTCTACCCCTTATAAATGTTACAAAAATCTTTCAAATGGCTCTAACTTGCACAATGCTTCCCGTTAATATAATACGCTGATTCTGTGAAAACCGTAAATACAACCTCTACTTCTGGAATTCCAAAATCCATTACATATGTAGTAATGGCCTTGGCAAATCGATCACGAATTTCCTGTCCACGCTCGAACCATTTCACTTCAATAAGAGGAAACGCTTCTATTTCTTCTCCATTGAATACAAACGTAGGACTTGGTAGTTCCAACGTAAAATTATCCGTACCACACTCACAAATCTCTGCGAGCTCTTCTACTAATGGCTTGCTTATGTGTTTTAATTGTTCAGTAGTAATTCCACGAAACACAACATGCGGCATGTGAATCCCTCCGTTAGATAGCTTTATATTTGCTCACATCATAGCACAATTTATTTTGCTGCACTAGAATCTATTGATACATTTCAATGACATTCTTAAGAATGATCATATGTTATTGAAGTAATACAAGTATTGTAACTATTTAAAACATGTGAGAGCTCGGTAATTGGGTAAATAAAAAATGCCTTATCATTCTCTCTGTAAGGAGGCATGAGGGGACCTCTACTAGGAAAGGGATGGTGCGCTTATATATTTTAAAAAGAAAAGACACCCTAAAGTGCCTTGCTACTGATAATGGGACGTTATGTTGACTAGACGTGTATGAGATATACAATCAAACAAAGTTATTTTCCATTTTCATTCTTATTTTGAAATAGATGCACAATCAAAAGTCCACCAACAAATAAGATTGAAAATCCTACTATATATATAATCCGTTTTTTTTGGTATTCCTAATATAATTGCAAGATAACTAAAAGAAAAATCCCATAATGCTAAAATTATGATTTCTAACATCTTCTTTTTCATTAAAAGTTAAGCACCCCAAATCCCCTTAAAAAGTTGTATTCGGAATATTATAACAAAATCAAAAAAAGACCCTACAAGAGGGTCTTTCATGAACTAATATTAAGCTTTTTGAACATTAGTAGCTTGTAGGCCACGTTGTCCTTGTTCTACTTCAAACGTTACACTTTGTCCTTCGTCTAAAGATTTGTAACCGTCGATTTGGATAGCTGAGAAATGTACGAATACGTCTTCTCCACCTTCACGCTCGATGAATCCAAAACCTTTGTCTGCATTAAACCATTTTACTTTACCTTGTTCCATAATTGTTGCCTCCTAGTGTGGATACCCACACATATGTTACTACCCTTGCTCAAATACCTTAGACGAAAAACAAAATTTATTCTTAATCTCAAACCGAACAAAAATAGGTCTTTATTAAATTAACATACTTTCTAAAAAATAGCAAATTTCAAAAACAAGTTCTTATGGTAATTAACCACTAATAGTGGTTGCTGGAGAAAAAGTCACTATGATAGTCATCACAGCAAGAAGTTGCCAAAGGATCTCGACAATATCATTAGTTTGATTTTTTTCAGACATTCAACAACTGATAAAATTAGCTATTTTCGAGTTAAATTTTATTTCTGATAACGAATTTTACGTCAATTAGTCTCTCTTGTGGGGGCTAATTTCTTTGTTTAGCATGGGTTTTTTTCAAAATGCTGACGATACCCCTTTTAAAATTTAATGTAAACTAATGGCTAAAAGTTTACTTTCGGTTTTTAAAACATTTATAGATAATTTTGTAATAAATTTCTCAATATTGATATAGATATTAAATATGGGTTTTATATCTAAAATTAACAAAAAATATAATATCATAAAAATTAAGATAGTTTGTGTCACTTGTTTTTCCCTTATCTTTTTTTATTTGTAAATTTTTGATATAAAAAAGGAATCCTTATAAGAGGTATCTCCAGCATTTTGGAAAAAACCCCACGCTAAGTGTTGGTTTGTAATAAAGTTTGATCAAAAGCATGCTACAAAAATTGATTTTTCAACAGAAGAAACCCAAACATTTTGAAAAAAGTTTAATCAAAATGCTTGGGTTATTTGTTGCTAGTGAATAATTTTTTATATAAAGTTTAATCATTTTTCTACCTGTGTTTACTCCACAATCGCGCCCGATTCTGGAAGATTTTAAAAACGTTTATTTTTCTTTTAACATTGAATACTTTCGATAAGTTTTATAGAAATTGATACCAAAAAAAACAAACAGAAGTGTGGAGGACAACTTCAAAAGGACAAATGGAGTTTCAAATAAAAATGCCTTCCAAAATAATGAACCTTTCATACTCCAAAGACCTTCATGATATAATCCCGAATCCTTGTAAAACATATAAGAATAAGCTAAACACAGCATAACCAACCAAAATGAATAATTCATTAATTTTTTATAATGATTATCCTTTGATTGGCGATCCGAGAAGATTTCATTTTGATCATCATCTTCTTTTTGCCAATACCGTATTCCACTAAGCCAGGGCCCTTTTATATAGTTCCAACCGAAATCCTCATATATCCCTTTGTATTCAACCAACTTTTTCTTAGGTAAATAATCTTGATAATCAAGTCGTATAACATATCTCTTGTCAGTTTTTTCGAAAGTGTATATTCCTAATCCACTAATATTTGTACAACGATAGCCTTTTTGTAATTGCTCGTTCAGCCATTGCTCCTCTTTTTCAATATCAAAAAACATCTTACTAAATTTCTTCATTCGATTCACTTCCTTCGTACAGGGATAAAATATGCAATAACCTGTTTTGTTCCATTTTCAAAATGTCGCTTCCTTCTGCAGTTATCATATAAACTTTTCTTCGACCTAACTCTCCAACAGGTTCAATCCAACCATGCTTATTCAAGTTTTCAATCGCACCGTATAATGTACCAGCTGCTAAAATAACAGTACCGTTACTTATCTTTTCTATCTTCTGCATTACGGCATAACCATGGAGTGGCTCACGCATGGCTAATAAAATATAATGCATGGTTTCAGACAACGGTAATAATTTATGTTTCATATCCTCACCCTTTACTCAGTTCGACTATATAGTTCAACTTAATAAAAATTTAATACAGTTCAACTGAATAGTCAACAACTTTTTCAAAATTAGTCAAATGAACTTAAAGTAAATAGCTTGATAACAAGGAGAAAATCAAGCTAAAAAGTTACTTTCCTTACGTAAGGTAAAGCGACTTTTTTGTAGTCTTATTCAATTAAATGGCCTTTTAGTGGAGTAACTTTATTGCCGCCCAACAGTTCCTTAATCCGCCTTTCAGTTCAGATTTTCTTTTCACTATAAAAACATCCCTTTAGATAAACAGATCCAAAGGGACAAAACATCGCGTCTTTTTTATAAACACCGTGACTTTATTTAAAAGCGACACTAAGCAAAAAATACAATAAGCTGTCCATATGGACAGCTTATTTACATAATTACCGTTATTGGAAGTTACTTTTCAAGTATTAATAGACGCTCAAGTTCAGTTTCGTGATAACTCTACAAGCTCAAAGTGTTCAACTGTTGGAAATGGATCATAAAAGTGATGCAATAATGTTTTCCACTCTTGATATTGTTCAGATTGACGAAATCCCATCGTGTGGTCTTCTAAAGTTTCCCATTGCACAAGGAGCAAATATTTCCCTTTCCGCTCCATACAGCGTTGTAATTCATGATTTATGTATCCTTGCATGGAAGAGATGATTGAGGATGCTTGCTTAAATACCGATTCATACTCCGTCTCCATACCGTCTTTTACTTGCAACATGACTGCTTCTAAAATCATTTTGAAGTCCTCCTCCTTTTCCTAATTGTACCATGTGGAGACAACGCTGGATGAGGAGTTTTGATGTATAACATATACACGTCAAGTTAACATAACGCATCATTATCGGTAGCAAGGACAAGGGGGAATCCTACTCTCACAAGGAATCGGCCTTTTTCTTTTTCTATGATTCTATGCATTTATATATATATTTCTATCCTGGCGCGGTTTTAGGGTTCTCTTTTGTTACTGGGTTCGTCGAAGAACTGTATAAAATCTTGCATACTCTTAGCTTGTTTTTTCTATAGAATGCTGTCGATACCTTTTTAAGGTACAAAAGAAAAGACACCCTAAGGTGCCTTCCTCCGACTTGAAACACGTTCATTTAGTATAAACTTATCCGTATTATCCCTTTGTTATACGTGTAAACACATCCTATAAAACAGAATCGTCTATATACACCAGATTGTTAGTTCACAAAATACAAGAGATTTGAGATCAATATGTTACGTCTTTCAAAAGAATCTGCTTTATAGAACGTGTCTACGGTTTATATTTTACTACATGTAATATTTATTTAGTTTAATTTTTACAAATATGTATAATTACATAAAGTTTATGAGAAAAAGAGAGTATACTTTGATATTGTGTAATAAAGACAAGGCCCACCTACGGAAATAGGTGGGCTTTTTTATTGGGTATTACTATCTCAGTGCACAAAAGGGAATTTGTATTTAAATAATAGCATATCCTTAAAGTTCTTATATTGAGAAATAAAGAAAAGACACCCCAAAGTGCCTTCTTCCGACTCGAACGACTTTAATTTTAATAATATAGTTCTAAGTTTAAAAACTATAGGGGTTTTTCCTTTGGGCTTTGTAAGTAGTTTTTACGAAATTATGAGTGTTTTTTATTCTGTATTTCAATAAGTTCATCTTTAATCATTTGTATATAATGTTCTTTTTCTCTTAGTTCAAATATAAATAATGCTTTTTTCATGTTATTAACAACATCTTCTTCATTATGTTGTTTAATCTTTAATAAATACTGACTTTTTAAATAGTATAGTTCACCTAGTAGGTATAAAGTGTCTAGATTAATAGCTAATTTGATGCCCTTATCAAGGTATTTTATTGCCTCTTCATGTTGATGTGTGAGGTCCAAAAATTTTGCTAAATTTAAAATGATTTTTAATTTAATTTCTTTATCTCTAGGAAAATCTAACTTATTAAAATTGGTTAAACATCTTCTTAATATATTAATACTTTTTTCATATTCTTTGTGTTCTGCATAAAATATAGCCATTGTCTGCATAATATCTATTTCTCTTTCTGATAAAAAATCAGAATTGGTTAAAGTTAGTTTTAATGCATGATTTAAAAGAGTTAAACCAGTTTTTGTTGATCTATTTACCTCAAATATAGCAATTGCTTCATGCCATATTAGAAATTGTTTATCTTCTTTTGATTGAAAATTATTTTGTTTTTTTTCTTGTTTTACTATTTCATAAAGTTCTTTATATTGTTTTTGCTTTGCGCAATCTCTCATTACGTATTTTACATTTTTTACGTATTTTAATTTCTTGTTTTGAGTTAGTGCAAATATATTATTTGGATCAATACCAAGCCGTTCAGATAATTGATACAACAATATGCTAGATGGATAAATCATACCTTTTTCTATTTTGCTAATTTGACTTTGTGAACATATTCCATGACATAATTCAGATTGTGATATATTTTTTTTATTCTAATTTCTTTAATGGTAATACCCAAATCGTAAAATTCCATTTTTTCACCTACTATTTAGCACTTTATTAATTTACGAATATTCGCTAATCTTTAATCTAATATAAAATTAATATATTTGCAATTGTTGTGTATTTTCAAGGACTTACAGTTTCTATAAGACGGAGAGGCTTTTTTATGTACAATAAAAGACACCCAAAGGTGCCTTCCTGTGATTTAAACCACTTTAATTTTAATAATATGTATTGGACTCACATCCTAATATTATTTTATTACGTTAAAATGTTTTATCTATTTAGGGGTATCATCATATCGCGATCAACCTAAGAGTACCTACTACCTATTATTGTTATAAATATTATTCTGCCTAGATTAATAAGGGGCGATGGAAAAACACGATAAGTAGAAAATACAATAGCTGCCCATATGGACAGCTTATTTGTCTTATAAGTTAAATTGAGAACAATTAGATTCCAAAATATTTCAGTTCTTTTTATATGTTATTCAAAGTAAATCCCTCTCGTTCTCGAAAGGGATTATTTGATTCGTTCGAAGATAATCTCAAAATATTGCGCGTATCCTGCGATTGATGGTGCAAAGATTTGAACAAATTTCCAACCGTCTTCAGCATGTTCGGCAATAATACGCTTATAATCTTCTTTTGGTTCCCCTTTCCAGTTATTAACTTCGACTTTCACGAATTTGTAATCGTACATATCCTTTCCCCCTTTTCCTAATTGTACCATTTCGGAGAATCGATTTGTTATGATTTTTGGATGTATATGGTATTCGCATTCAGTTAACATAACATTGTTGGTAGCGAGGACCAGGAGGAATACCTACTTTCACAAGGGAACCTCCTTTTATTGTTCTATGGATCTATTTATTTTTTTATACATTCCTATCCTGGCGCGGATTTAGGGTTCTCGTTTGTTACTGGATTAGCTAAAAAACTGTATAAAATCTTGCATACTCTTAGCGTGCTTTTTTTTCCGAATTGTTGGAAAGCCCCTTTTAAGAAAAAAGAAAAGACACCCAAAGATGCCTTCCTCCGACTTGAACCACTTTAATTTTAATAATATGTATTGGACTCCCATCCAAATATTATTTTACCATGTTTATCTATATTTTCGATTAGGAAGAAAAGAACAACATAGTATCTTTTTACTGCTTGTTCATAGCTTTTATCTGTTCTTCATACACATATTTAGTAGTCATGAAGTCGTTAGGGAAGTCGTTGATCACTTTCTTCATAACGTTTAGTTCCTCCTGGGATTTGAGTTCAATACCATTTAAATGGTCAAACGCCTTAGCTTGTTCCTCTGCTACGTAATTCTGTGTCATGTAATCATCTGGGAAGTCTTTCTTTGCTTTTTCTTTGATGACATTCATAGCAGTTGTTTTATCGATATTTTTTATAGGGTTTGTAAATCCCGATGCAGATTGTTGAACATCTTGTTTAGGTTGTTCTTTCTTTTCTGGTTGAGCTTGAATATCTTGTTTAGGCTGTTCCTTCTTTTCTGGTTGAACTTGAACATCTTGTTTGGGTTGTTCTTGTTTTATTTCTTTTTTGGGTTCGGTTGGAGTTGTTGTAGCTTCTTCTTTGGTGTTTTTTCCGCCAACAACAACAATTACGACAACGGCAATGATAAACCAAAACCACCACTTTGTATAAAATGAGTTTTGCATAATTCGTTTCCTCCGATTATAGGGAATGTAGAATTTCTCATCCAAGCATAACAAATCCAGTTACAACTATTTTGTTGTATCATGTCGAACGAAAATAAAAAAAGAGAGCTGTAGCTCTCATGGGAAACTGATAAGAATTTACCAATGGAAATTAGAGAGGTTGTCCCCCTTCTAATTAAAAACTTCCCCCTATGTTGTACAAATATTGAATAATGTTTTTTATCAGATTTATAGGGGAGATACGGTTTTACTGTGGGAATGAGTGTGTTTCAAACTTCTAGTTAATCGATTCATCCAAGCTCCAACAACTGTATCTCCTTCTTGGGGCCCATCACATACCTATCAAGCTAAGAAAATATAACTACTCCCAGAACTGAATTTTGTCCTAATATGTAATAAAGATCTCTTTTTTCATTTTGGGGTACTATAAAATTTTATCTTGATGCGCATATGGTGCTATCTCTTATAGCAAGAATCAAAAAAGTTGAAGATAATATAACCGAAGTACAGTTATTGTTAGCAAAAATTACGGGTAACTTTAAGCGTGGTAATGAGAAATTTGGTAAAAATAAACTAAGCCTTTACTTTGTAGTTCGCAAACAATGTTGGATGGTTTAACAATCGAGCGCCATTTTTTGAATAAAACTTAGATTTCTAAACGCTTTTATTATCGTTACACATCAAAAAGTATAACAATTTATCCTGCTACTTTAGAGCAGTAAGCGCCCGATTGGTCCAACTAATCCATCAGTAGGGATGAAGAAAAATCCCCAATAATGGAAGTTTCACTTTATCCTGCAATCTCAGCTGAAGAGAGCCCCTCATGAATGTTTCCGTTTACAATGATAGAATGTCCCCAAAATATATCTCCATCCAAAAAGAATATTTCAAAATCACCTTCTGAATAAACGCTTAAGCTGCTTAATGTAATGGAATTGATGAACATTTCTTTTGTAATTTCTTCGATTTCCGCTTCATCATCATCTTGTAACCATTCATTTGCTAACTCTACCAGTTCTTTTGCGGCGTATATTTTCATTTTCATGTTCCATTCATCTTGCTCTTTGAAAAGTGCATGTGCTGTTTCCAGTGCAGACATCATCACATGCTTGTCTTCATTCCAATCAAAATATAAATGACATTCTTCACTAGCCCAAGACATTCTCTTTTCAAAAGTTTTCACTCTTTTATCAAGTTCAAACTCACCCAACATCTCATCATGATAAAAAACCGGTTTCATCGCATCTTGTAAGATGATTTCCAACTCATCATCTTTATATGGTGTTTCCAAAACCTTAACAAGCATCAATAAATTTTCTGACTTGCGCACCTGTAATGTTACAACTGTATTTGCTGTCAAAATGTCTTTTGATTTTCTCCATTCTGCATCATCAACCAACCAGGAGAGTCGTATGTCTTCTTTTGTAATCGTTTCATTGTTATGTAAGTCTTTCCACGCAATCAAATCAATTGACGCAGTCCACAAAATGTTGTCACCGCCTTTTGATGCACCAATTCCTAATGCCCCTGTGACAGCTGCTATTTCAATCACATTTTCTGAGAATCTATTTTCAAATCTACTTATTTCACTTGATTTACTCAATTTCGTACACATTCCTTTCGTCACCCACAGGCATAAGTACTTTGTGAGTTTTCCTGTTTTATTATAATTGGTCTATGTTTTGTAACAAAACCGAACGTTTAAATCACGTTTGTATTTAAAAATAATGAGCTTCATAACTCTTGAATTCATTGTAACAAAATACTGTATCCAAAGTAATTTGTTACTTTATAGTAGGGTTTAGTGTACTGCTACTTATTTAACTGTAGAACAGAATTCTTATGAGATAGATGAAGAGAATAGTAAGTATGTCTTCTTAGATATATTTAAAGAGGCTTATATCCAACAACATAGTGATGTTTTAAAACAATCAAATAAAATTATTAAAAAATATAACTTGTTAAGTGAATCTAGAATTAATGCTTATTATAAGGGAGTGTGAATTTTACGCCCCTGTGAACCATTGAACTACCCCCACTTTCACTTCGTTTAGAAGAGGGGGATTCCTAAGTAAAGAGTTCTATCGAACTCTAATTTATTAGGCTATCTCCACAGTCCTTGCGGTTAGAAGCCTTATCGCTTCATTCTTTAGATTGATACTTGCGTTAATATCCCTATCATGGTGTGTAAGGCAAGAAGGGCAGTCCCATTTACGTAGGTTTAGATTTTTAACATCTTTGTTTTGATATCCACAACAAGAACATAATTGGCTTGAAGCAAATGTTTTCGATACGACAATGACTTGTTTGCCGTACCATTTTGCCTTATATTCCAACATAGTTCGAAACTGTGACCATGATACCTCACTAATTGCTTTTGCTAACTTATGATTCTCTAACATATTTGATACTTGCAAATCCTCTATACCGATAACATCGTGGTTTTTGATGATTTCAGTCGAGATTTTGTCCAAGTAATCTTTTCTAGCATTTGTCATGTATTCATGAATTCTAGCTACTTTTACTCGTTGTTTATTCCATCGAGAAGATCCTTTCATTCTTCTAGAAAGAATACGCTGTGCTTTTGCCAACTTCCCTTCTAATGATCGAAAAAACTTCGGATTTTTATAGGTTGTTCCATCTGACAAAATGGCGAAATCTTTTAGTCCTACATCCATTCCAATGTAAGAATGTGTTTTCGGAAGTTCTTGCACTTCTGTTTCGACTAACAATGACACAAAGTGTCTGCCAGAAGGGTTCCGTCTAACTGTAGCATTTAAAATACGTCCCTTTACTTCACGACTTTTGGCAAATCGAACAAGACCTAGTTTTGGCAATTTTATTTTGTCTCCTACAACGGCAATGTTTTCATTTGTTTGTTTTGTGGTATAAGATTGTATGTTGTTCTTCTTAGATTTGAAACACGGGGCACTGTTTTGTTTTTTGAAAAAGCGTGTATAAGCATCCGCAAGGTTGCGAACAGACGACTGAATTGCAATACTATCCACTTCTTTTAGCCAAACAAACTCTTTCTTCATGGCAGGAAGTTTGGCAGAGCATGTACCATATGTCAAACCTTTTCCTGTTTCTTTGTATGCATTATCCCATAGAGAAAGGAAATAATTGAATACAAAACGAGAACAACCAATCGTTTTATTGATTAGGGTCGCTTGTGCTTTATTTGGATAGATACGAAATTTATATGCTTTATTGATCATCATTCGTTTCACCTCCATTTCGATATGTGTCTATTATATAACAAACGTACATTCGATAGATAGTAAAGTAACAGTTTATGTATGTCGAACAATTAAGATGGGTTCCTGCCATCCCTTGTTCGAAGCCAATTCATCTCCCACCTACTCACTTCGCGTTCCTTGAGGAAGGAGTCTTCTTGGCTAAAATGATAAAGGGCAAAATAACTTTCTTCTGTTTCCATAACAAAGAACACATCATTCCAGTCTGGTTCATAAGCATATGCACATCTGATTCCACTTCGAGGAAACTCGATAGGTTTGATATAAGGAGAATATCTATTTCTTACTTCTGTAAATTCTTCTTTGGATATCATTTTCAATTCTTTTAGTTCTGCTCTAATTCTCTCTTCGAGTTCCTGCATAGTCATTTCTATCACATTTTTTCCTTTATACCAATACCAATGTGTATTTCTCCGTTCAATGAATAGGCATTGTACTGCAAACTCCTCCAAATCATTAATGCTATCTTAGTTATTTTTTCTTTTGGTTTGTTCAAAAACGTATATTGTCTCTTCACATCCCCCTATTAATTCATCATCTTCAAATACAAAATATTTCACACTTACCAATCCTTAATTAATATTTTTTTAATCTTTATGCATTACTTCTTGCCAAAAATATTATTTAGTCCACTAAGTAAAAGTGCCAAGCCAGGGAATAGATAAAATGTAATTTTATTTACACAAACAAATAAACCTATTGCGGATACAATCATCAAAAATCCAGCCTCTTTACATGCACCCTTAGCTTTTATAAAACCAAAGAATCCTAAAATAGAAAAAAATGCTCCCATACATCCAACAGTAAGACCTTTTTCAGCTCCATCTAACTCTCCCATTTCGTATGCTAGTCTTCCTAGAAATAGAATGACTAGCGAACATAGTAATCCTAACAACGTACCAATCAGTCCAATTACATCTTCACCTGTTCGTTTCAATATAACAACCTATCCTATTTTTTAAATTATGTCTATTTTATGTCTGTAATATGATTTATGTATATACATATCACCTTATCATGTTTATCAATAACTCTTAACTCATTTCGAGTAATCAAACATTGTTTCCCCCTCCAAAACAGAACTTTTGTTCTTACTATAAACCTTTTGTATTGGTTTATACAAACATTTTTCAATTAAATTTCGGTACGTGAAATTTAATTGAATCGTGGATTAATAAAGAAGATAGGCATCCCCTCCTTAAGTCATGTCTATCTCTTTACATGGAAACCTAAATCAACCATTGCATGATGCATATCCAGGTCATTTTAAAGAGTGGATCCTATTGGATACTGAACAGCGGAAAATTCTTTAGAAGCACTCAAATGGATTATAGAAATGAAATTAAAATTATCCGATGAAGGGTTAATAGAAGTTTACAGTTTCGAGCGGGTAAACAAATGGGATTAAGAACTCCTTTTGGAATAATGATGCTTATAAAATGCTAAACACGTTATACCCAGGTTGTTATAAAAGAGAAATGCTTATTTCTGTAAACCCAATGAAATAATTACAATGTTCTTCAAAATTCGAATGTTGAACAGTTTAATATCTCTTAATTTATTAAATTCATCCTCAATTTTTCATAAATTTAAAAAAGCTTAAATCCTTATGCACCAATGGATTTAAGCTTTTTATTTTGTAAGAATACCCTTTGCAACAAGTTGCCATTAGGATAGTGTATCAGCAACTTGTAGCTATTACTATGAATGCTACATTCTTCAAAAATATTACACATTTTTTAGATTTTCTTTATATTATTCTATGCTTTATTTAAAATTATAATTCCATATTTATGAACAAAAGTTTAGATTTATGGAAATTTGGACAAGTTATTATTACCACAAGCTTAATTAGGGGGGATTCCGATGTTTGGGTTAGGAAAAAAAAGAACTCCATTTGGTGAATATTTAGACCGTAGAGGGATTAAACAACAATGGTTAGTACAACGAACCGGATTAAGTAAATCTTTAATAAGTGATTTAGCAAATAAGAAGGATCGAATTCCTACCTTAACATCCGCAACTAAAATCATTAAAACACTAAGGAAATTTGATAAACGTATTGATTATCATGATTTTTGGGACATAAATGCTTAAAATAACTAAAATATATCTTCCATTACAAATGTTCTCATAAACACATTTCGGTTTATAGCATATTGCTCTAACTTTGATTGTCGATAGTCTGATAATGTAAAAAAATTAATTACTGGAACAATAGCATTCTGTCTTTTATAGATATCTGTTATATGGCCATATAACTGTATTTTATGTTCATTTGCCTTCATATGTTGCATACGATCTATTTCAACAAAATGGGGAACATTATCCTCAAAATACGTTGCATCAGGAATAATCTGATACCGTTGACCATTAATTGAAAACTCGATAGGTCTTTCTGTTTTCCATTCTGGAAATCCAAGCCACATCCAGCTTTCGTTTCGCATTAATATGTGCTGTAATTGACTACTTTTTTTGACTTCTTTTGTTATGCCTAATAAATCCCGACCCTTTTTATTTAAATAATATACGTGTTCACGAGCCATTTTTGTAATGTGACAATACGGGTGCATATCCTTTAATACACGATTTGCATTTCGAATACTCCCTAGACAGTGGATGGCTTGTAATTGCCTCCTAGTTAAAAAATCCAACTTACTCAAAGTGGATAAAATCTCGATTTGTCTCGCTTTCTGTTTGAGTGTTTGATGCCTCATTTTGCTTCACCACCTTATATTGCTTTAGTAACTCCCACATATCTGTATCCTTTAAAAAAGGTACCTGAATTTCTTCTGTACGATCAGTCTTAAATAATGCTCTTCCTGGAAGAGAAGGTAAATCTTCAAGACCTGGTTCATCCAAAGCAACTTGTGAGGCGACCACCGTTGGTAATCGAAAGCCTATTTTCGCATCAGCATTTTGTTTAATTTGTCTTGGTAATGTATCAGAGGTTGGATATTGCGTACAAAATATAAGCCGGAATCCTAAACCACCTCCAATTCTTGCGATTTCAGATAGCATCTCCTGACACATGAATAAAACATCACGTTGTTTTTTAGGTAATCCTTGTGTCGGACAAAGATTTGCTCCTTCATCTACTATGATGAAGCAACGTTCTTTAATTGATGTGTCTATGATATTGGTAAAATAGGACTTCTTCATCATTTCAATCTGTTTTACCATCTTTTCACGTACCCTTATCAACATTTCTAACGCCTGTTGTGGATTTTCAGCTACTTCTACAATTTGGGATAGCTCTTTGTATGGACTAAATTCTAGACCTTCTTTCAGATCAATAATAAAAAATTTCACGTGTTGGGATTGTTGCAAAATCAAACTAGTCATCACATTTTTTAGGAATACTGTTTTTCCAAACCGTGTCATACCCGACACGCACATATGCGGTGTTTTCTCGAAATCATGATACACATGTTTATCTAACGCTTTCCCCATCATAACTCTCCATGTATGCTCTTTTAATAGATCCTTAGACCAATTCCACATTTCAGGTATTCTTTGGCTAAATACTCGAATATGAAGCTCTCTTTGATGAAACGATATTTTAACAGGTTTATATAGACCTTCTTCTAATACTTCAGCTAACTTTTGGATTAGTTGACTAGGTACACCAAGTGGTAACTTGTAAACATAATTCATACTTATATCATCTTTAATTTCTTTTATAAAAATGGGATATTGTAATTCACCTTTATGTTGAACACAAACCTTTGTAATTTCAAAAAACGTTGCAATTTTTTTCTTATCATTCGGTCCATTACTTTGGTAAAAATAAGCTACAGTTATAAAAGTTGCTGGGATTAATAAAAGTGACAACATTCCCTCTATACCTCCTTAAGGTAGTTGAGCCTGTATGGAAGCTTAGAAAAAGCTGTTTCAAATGCGCTATTATAATCATTTTCAACTACCAGATGTAATGCTAGCGTAGAAACACATCTAGAATATCCATTAGAACGTACCAAACGCTCCCAATTAGTAAGCATTTAAGACCCGCACGTAGCAACCAACCTGGAAGATAAAAACCTTTCTTCTTCAGAAATTTTATTCCTAAAACTGAAGCTCCCGTCACGCCATATACAATCCCTAGCTCTCCAATGATTGTCATATTAACCCCATCCTTTTGGTTTAATGGACAAATTCCCTTTACCGTCCTTAAAAAGTTGATATTCATCTAATAGCTAATTCCAGGAGACAGCCAGTTCATCACCATATAGATCCTCTTCGATTTTTTGACTTAAATAATAATACCCTCGGTATTGTCGGTCCAAGTATACCTCATGTCGTCGCATGTGTTCTTGTATAGCACATACGTTTTCTTCATTGTTAGTCGCTTTGTACATTTGTTTCAATGTTCGAGAAGAATACAAATAAGGTGTACTATACAGCATTTGATATTGATTCATATGTCTTCACCATCCATATAGAATTCTAGATACACTAAATACATATGATAATGATATGAGTTTTCGAATTTGTCCCTAAAAAAATACGTCATTCCAAAATAGGAATGACGTTTAACAGGAATCTTAAATTCTCTGACATGTTGCTATAGCCTTAAAAAATAACTGTGAGGATAGTTATAGATTTATTTTTGAACACACAATGGTATTTAATGAACGCTATAGTTTTGTTAGTTTTTCTATAATCATTGTTTATCGTTATACTATATCAGTTTGTTTATGAATATTAGTTAATAAAATCTAATATAAATATATATCTTATATATATTTAAAATATAAAGATAAAACTTATATAGGACTGAGAAATGTACGTATAACCTTACTGTAACAAAGCCTTTTAACATTACATAGCGTAAAAAATCACAAATAGTAGAATTTTACAGCAGAAAAACAAACCATATTAAGCTCTAAAAACTACAAATAATCATAAATGAAACTTAGTATTTCTACATAAAAAATGAAACAAATTAATACATTATTAAACATATTTATTCAATCGTGAAATTTCATATGAATTAACGGAATCTCCACAATTTGATTAAAGTTACCCACAAAAGATTCACATTATGTGTTAATTAATCAACATAATCCATATTTAGCACATAACTCACATGAATATTGATGATTTTTGATAGATGAAGGCGTATAAGCTATTTATATCAATGATAATTGCACTAAATTACACACATTATGTGTTATTTATCTACTTATCCACGAAATTTAATTTATTTCTTATGATTTCTTGTAGGTATTTGAATGTATTTAGACAACTCATAACGTCTTTTTATGAAAGTATGTGTGGAAATTGAGATAAGTACCATACTATTTTTGTATATGATTGCATAAAAAAAGACTCTATTATGAATAGAATCGAGTAAAGTTACTTATTGTGAAGAAGGAGTAAATTTCTTTTAAATAAAAGGATCAACACGAATAGCCCTCTATCTTGAATTTTTTCAAAAATAGAGAGCTGATGATGATTAGTTCGCTTTCATTGCTGTCAGTACTTGCTCAGCTGTTGTTACTTGGATACCAGCGCGTATTAACTGTTCAAAGGCACGCATAAATGTAATTAAATTGAAGCTATCTGGTACTTCAATAACACGAAGCTTTTCTTTCGGTAATCTATCTATCTTTTCAATGAACAATTCACGAACATCACTAGGAATAATACGCTCTTTATGCCCTCTTGCTTTTAAGAGTTCACGTATTTCAATTTCTAAAGCCATATAAGCGTTTAGGTTTGTACCTTGTTCGTAGGCGTACTTTCTAAACAACGTTTCTTCTTGATACTTTAGATAGTTGCGGTGATACGATTCCTCTGTAACAGGTATAGCAAATTTAGAGTTTAGTAATTCATATGTTTTGCGGAACAACTTTTTGATGTTTCGCAGAGAGTACATAGAGAAATGCAATCCGAAATCAAATACAGCTTGTTCTTTTTGTTCTTTTGGAACATGCTGTGTAATAAGCGGATAGATACCTTCTTTAGCAGCTGTATCAAGAATTTTATATTGTGATGTTTGATTTAATAATTTCTTCAGTGTATATACTAACTTGCTTGGATATTCTTCATTACGATCTATCATGTCACGTAAGCTATGGATTACACTTCGAATTTGTCGATTGCATGTATGTTTTAGCACATGAATAAATTTGTTCATGTCTTGTGTAAATTCTCCAATACTCATCTCTTGTAGTACGGATTCGATAAAACGAGCTTTACGAGCATAAGTAAGCTTTGGTGTGAATGGATCACGATACTGTACTTCTCCGCTTTCTTTTGTACATAAGAAATCGGTATGTAAGGATAGATATAGAGTTGTATATCTTTTTTTATTCTTAACCCCTTTTTGTAATTTACAAATTTTAAATAGTGGAGTCCCTGTACATGGTAATGCAGTTGTTAACTCTGTTATAACAGCACGTATCTGATGTGGGTATTTTTTATGTAAGAAGCGGTACATCCCACCAAAATGAGTTCTATTCCCTCTTTCATCTTGTTTGTCTAAGGAACGTTTTAGTGTAGTTTCACTGTGCTGTTGCATTGCAATATCTAAGAAGAGTTTCTTAGATGCAATTGATAACTCAAAGAAAGCTTTTGTAAATACCACTGGGCTAATATAAACATATGCATTGGCCTTTTCAGTTTCTTCATTCATAAAATGAGTTAATTTAATTGTATATCGGCCATCTAATTCATTTTCAATCGAAATAATGTTATGTATATTTAATTTCTTTAACGCAATATAGAATTGAGAATGCTGTATGTAAGCAAATTCTTCTTTATACAGTTTGTAATCTTCCCACATCATATGTATTGTTACATTTGGAATGACTCCATTTGTGTAACATTTTTTATGTAGATATAAGAAGACCTCCAGATCTGCGTTTGTAATGCCATATAATTTATGCTTTCTTCCCATTGTTTCCGAAATAGCAGATAGTGTACGACGTGAAAAAGATGGTTTAGCCTGTGCAACGAAGCCATCCACATCGGCAATACGCTCTTCGTATGTCATATGATCAACAATATCCTCAAGGTATGTATCTTTATAGCTGTAGTATTTCTCTTCGAAAGTTTCAACAAGTTTTTGCCAAGACTTCAGTGTTACTAAAACTGCATTTGTGGATTGTCCATTTAGACTACGTTGATTACGAATAATAAATGATTTTCCCATCTTTTTCACCTCCTACCTATAAATCTTGAAATAAATACCAAAAACTATAAAATATATCAATTTTGATTATATCAAATCGAAATTTGATGAAATGCGTCCCTTTAAGAGAAAAAATGAAAAGATGAAACGCCCTTTAATCCCTTGTGTATCAAGGGGTTTCAGGATTCGTTCTTTTTTTTTTATGGACATGATATAGCTATAGATTTTCATATTGGTAGAAAAGATGAAAAATAGAAAAAAAACCTTATAAGCATGATTAAATCAACGTTTATACCGATTTTCAAAAAAAACAAAAGGGACATGATATGGCTATGGATTTTCATATTTATAATTGTGAATTAAACAGATGAAATCCTTTAAACATTGATGTTAATAGGGTTTATCTGTAATTTTACAATTAAAAAGGCACATGATATGGCTAGACTGGTTTTCATCTTTGGGTAAAAAAGGGGACATCATACAGCTATGGATTTTCATGTTGTATAAATACATGAAAATAGGGTTATAAACATGAAAACCCTTAATATAAAAAGGTTTATGGGGTTTTTATCTAAAATAAATGGGACATCATATAGCTATAAATTTTCATAACTAATAGTATAGGTATAGTAGAAAAGCTTATATATCAAGCTTTAAGCACTTTTAGAAAAAAATTTCGAGATAATAAAAAAGGGACACATAATGTTATTTTTGTTTCATGTTTTGTTAAATAGGGACATGATATGGCTATAAATTTTCATGTTAATGAATTTGGGATGTTCGAAGTAATCGAAAAATAATAGTACTAAACAAGACTTGTTAAGCGGAGTGCCCCTTTTGAATATTGGATATAAAACGATTAAACTTTATTTTCAAGCTAGAGTAACTATGTTTTTAAGGTGAAATTAGAGCATGGCGAATAAAATGTCGAAAATATAAGAATTTTGTTATTTTTTTGTTGATTTATGTTATTTATAATGTTAAACTCATAACAACAAAGAAAGAGTAAACGAAAACCCTTAGCGATTAAATTGTCAGAATCTTCACTCTTTTTACCGGTTACTCCATGTGATTTTCACGTTTGTGTATTGCTTTTCTACTCTTTCTTTGTTCTTCTCTATAAAAGAAAACAATCTGTTTTTATCCGAGTTGTTTTCTTTTGTAAAGAGTTAATTTGTTTTTTTATAACAGTTGGTTACTATTTTAAAAATTATTATTGTTTAGGGGTGATAGCCAATAGCTTGGTCATTTAATGAAGAGCTTTTATTACAATGGAGTGAATCCAGAAAGAGGTGAAAAACAAGAAATTTGGATGTTAGTTTTTTAATTTTAGAAAAGGAAGAATCAAAATATAGTGGACATACAATTACAATAAAGGAATGCAGTATAGATCATTATACTTGCATTCCTTTTCTATTATTATATTGTTTTATGCAATTATTTTTTTCTTTTTCTATATATCTGTCATGAATAATTTTAAATAAAAATAGATGCAATTTTTTGTGAAATTGAAATAAAGTTTAATCGTTTTGAAAAAAGATTAACTATTTATAAAAAAAATGTAACGTTTTATCCCTTTGGATTTTAAAAATCGATTGAGTCTTGTATAATCAGTTACAGAGCAGGTTATAAAGACGCAAACTAGAGCCCTGCACATGTTAACGGTGGAATTAAGGTACGGAATATTCTGACTTAATTTCTAGTTTTTCAAAAAAGGAACATCATATAGCTAGTTATTTTCAAGTTCAGATTAATAATGACTAAATGTATATAAGGAGCAGAATTTATATGGATGACGTTCTACAATTGTTTAGAGATGCACTATCAATAACGGAACAATTGTATAAAAAAGATGAGCAATTGTGGCATAAATGGGTGTCCTATTATGTTGAGGTTGAAGCAGATAAAAGTAAAATTGTGACTTCACAATACCTTTCTCCGTCATTTTCAATGCTCGTACAGTGGCTAGAGCAACAACAAAGAAAAGGTGTTTCTCCTCTAGATATATATAGAAATATAGATGAATATAGTTTAATCATTGATGAGACAATAGGTGTCTTTATTGAACAAGAGTTTCGTAAAAATCAGACAGTTAGTAATAAAGTGCATACAGCAACAAATGAATCAAATACAAATAAATTGAATGAAAACTATTTAGAAGTAAATAACTCAGCAGTGTATTATAAGTTAAGAGATGGAATAGCTAAAAATCAATTTGAAGAAGATGAAAACACAAGGTTAAAATCATATCCTATTGAAACAAAAGATAGTAATGGAGTGGCACAGCTTTCTTCTCATAAGGATGAAGACCTAAAGTTAATAAATATTGAAGAAGCAGCAAGATGGAATACATTAGTAGATGGTGTAATGAGTAATATGGATGATCTAACGGCAGATTGTTTAGATACCATCACGATTCAATGGTTGAATGAAGCAAAATCGCCCGATGAATTTATTGATTTTTCATATGAACAAGTTTTAGAGATGTGCAGTATTTCAAAGGCTAAGGCAAATGGTGTGGAATACTATAGGGTAGAAGATAAAATTAAAGTAGCGAAGCGGATTGCGGCCCTAGCAAGTATTTTTATATATCTAAATGATGACAATGAAGTAGTCGTATTAAATGATCGTGCTGAAACAGGTAAGCATTATGAAGTAAAACGTGAGGTAATTAAAAGACTATTCGTATTAGATTCTGTAGTTTTATGGAGAGATAAAAACACAAACGAATACATGGGAATAGAATCGTGCCGAATTAAACCGGGAAGTTTCTTATCCGGATATTTATATGGATCTAATAGTACTACAGCATTATTATCAAAAAAGGCACTTGAATATAATAGCTATAGACACAAATATCATAAAAGATTAATTCGATATTTGACATGGCAATGGAGAATACGTCAAATGTTTTCTAGTTTACAAAGACCTTATTCTATAGGTGGAGATAAAGGTTTGTTAGCAGTTATGGGGATAAACCAGAAACAAAAACCGAATCGTATTCGCGAACAATTAGAAAATGTTCTTATGGATCTAGAAAAAGAAGAGGTAATTTCTCATTGGGAATATGATAATGGTTTAGAAGAAGAAAAACTAACAAAAAAGAATTGGTTTAAAAACTATTATTCACAGTTAGGAATAGTAATATTGCCGCCAAAAGAACTAATTAGTTCAATGGAAAACTTAGCAAAAAAGAAAACAATTGATACAATACATGAGGAAAGTCAGCCAATAAAAATTGTAGAAAAACCATTAGATACCAGTGAAAATGAACAAGTAATTAGAGCGAAAATAGAGTTTGTGCATATGAAAAAGAATTTAACTATGAGAGAACTTTCAATAGAGATAGGTATATCGCAGCCTACTCTTTCTAGATTTTATAATAAAAAAACAAAACGTCTCTCTAGTACGGCGAGAAGCAAATTAAATCAATGGTATAAACGACAGTTAATCATCGATAAGATGTAAGTTGAAAATTAAACCTAAAAAAAGAGTCCTATTTCTAGGACTCTTTTTTTAGAGTATTTACATACTAATTACCAAATAAACTTGCCGTATCAAGATCATCATATTCATCATTCAAAACATTTGTTTCAGATTTAGAAACGTCTTCTTTTTTTTCATCTTCATTATCGGGCTTCTCTTCAGAAGTTCCAATTACTTCATTAGAAGATTTAATCTCATTATGGATGTTTTGATCATCATTTTTGATAATGAGTTTTGAATCATTCAATAGGACCCGTTTAACCTCATTTAAAAAATCTTTATCTTGAAGTAAGATCTCTCTTTGCATTTGTTGTTGAATCTTATAATCACCAACATCTTGTAAACCATGTTTATCAATAAAGTAACAGACAAGTTTATATAATGAATCTGCTATATTTCCTTGAGATTCAAACCATTTAAAGAACTCTTCATTCTCAATTTTTTTGAGATTCCAAAAGAAAGATTCTCTTTTCTTGTCAGCCATATTATCTCACCTTTTTTCGAGTAAGAATCTTCTTGATTACTTGCATCCCTCTAGCATTCATATCTACAGCATATTTTTCTGGTATCCATAATAAGTACATACCAACTTGCTCACAATACTCTAATAGTTGATTATATAACTCATCTTTAAAAGTAACACTTCCCCCACCGTATACACATAAAATTTCAGCTTCACTAGCTGTATTACTTACATACTTTTCACTTGTATCTTCTAAGATAAGTTCAGCTTGTTCCACTTTTGTAATATTAAAGTACCCAGTTGCTTCTTCATAGTATTTATGATCTGGATCTTGAAGGATTCGTGAGAATTGTTGGCGTTTAATGTTTGTTCCACGTTCTTGGTTTAATAGCTTAACAGCTTCTTCTGTAGCATGCCCAACTCCACGTCTTTCACCGCTACAAGCATCAATGACTGGATTTACACCGACTGTGTATATATACTCAGTTGTTCCATCTCCAATGTCGCTATGTAAGATTTTTTTGTTCTTAAAGAAGGATTTTTCAACTGTCTCTACCTCAAGTTTGTCTTTATATAGTTTAATAAAGTCACTAAACATATCCTCTTCGCCTTCAAGGATTGCATATAAAGGAGGAACGCCTTCCTGGGTAATGTTTGCACTGTTAAATGTTAAGCTGACTGTTACTTGTTCTTCCCCTACATAAACAACTACAACATGATTTGAATTAGTAAAACGTTGCTCTAGGTGTTTTGCATTTACTGGTGTCCATTGGCTTGCTGGAATAGCTGAAATAAGATCAACAGTCACATTAATTGATTGTGGTAGTTGTTCAGTTCTTTCCCACTCAAGCTGAACGGATTTATTTGCAATTAGTCCTAGCATATTAATTAACGGCAAATCATCGTTATATTTTTGACCTACTTTAATGTTCATGTTTTTTGGGTTCTTCCCTGTTAGCATCGCTCGATTACCAATAAAGTACATACCAGATCTTCTAATTGATTTACTAGCAATATTTACAAACATATTGTCTACTAGATTAATCACATTTTTTTGAGTGTTTGTTTCTGTTACATTTGGCATTGAGTAAACGCTTTGATATACGTTTTTCATTTTTATGTATTCACCATTAATGTAACCTTTAAAAGAATCGTTCCCAATATCGCCTTCAATGTCTATATGAAGAGTTTTTCCTTTTGAATTCTTCATTATACATCACCTCTATAAAATTTATTTTTTATTTATATTTAATAAATATATTATACCTTAAAAGTAGAGTGATTACAAGGTTTTGAACGGGATTAACCTTAAGTGAATATCCATTAGATATAATTTAAATATAAAATTAATATTTAAATGAATTAATTTTATATTTAACAGTTGATCAATTAGGTTTTTATATAAAATAGATATAAATAAGATATTTATTTTATATTTATTAGAACTAAGTCCAGTTCGTTTGCTAGATTAATTGTTTTTTTAGTTAATTGTATCTTTTGTAAGGCATTTATATAAACCTTGGAGAAGTTTTCTATATGAGTTGAATGAATTCCTTTAAGATATTCTTAGGAATTAAAGTTAAAATTAATAGTTTAAATTATAATCTTCTTAAGAGAATTTGAAGTTTTCGAGGATGTATAAAATCCGCTAACAGACAAACGTTATCGAAGTGTTAATTTGGTGTTTAATAATACATAAACGCTATCCGTTATCATGGCGTTTATCCCTTTAATAACAACGTTTGTAAGGTTTTTGTTAACGAATAATAAAGTTGTTTTAAAAATAAAATAGTTGTTTAAAAATAGGGTGTAAAATCGGGTTTTTACAGCCTGTTTCTTGTATATATATAGCTAGAATAAAGCATGTTTGGATTTCAATTTATACTCTATCTTTATCGTTTTCCGACAGAAGACTCCTTCCTCAAAAATGTGAAGGTGTGAAACACCAATTTTAGGTGGGAGATGAATGTCGGTTGGCCTATGCCAACATGTTTGCTATCATTTACTTGTACAGATTGCTCTTTGAAAACTAAAGATATAACCGTAAAATCTTCAACGTTCTATCGCCTACACTTGCCGAAGTTGCGAAAACCAAGCTAAAGTAGGGAGTGTGGTGAGTCAACGTACAAGATACTTATGTTCTCACCGTAGGGACTACGGGTAGAGCTTGCTAAGATAATCGGTGTTCGCAGGAATCTCCCACTTCAAACAGTCCGTTAGGACGTTAAGTGGTGAGTAGTTCAAAAACATCCATTACCCTAAACGTTTGACAAATTAGCAATAAGTCTGGAGCAAAAGTAAGTCCATACGGGCTTAATTCCCAAGTGAGAAATTCAACACGCTCACTATACCAATAATCATAGCTTAAATCACCTGTACCCTCAGATCTGGAAAAATCACTTGTTACTTCATTCATTTTTAAAAAATCAATCTCTGTATATTTTATAATTGCTAATCGAGTATTGTCTCCAGCCAATACAATATCGTACTGACCAAACTTTTGAATTTCCTCTCCTTCAAGCCCGTAAACACAATGTGCAGCGTATGTTCCTGTTTTGATTCCTTTAACAATTAAACTTTTTAATTCATCTCTCATCTCCTTGGAATCATCTCCAAACACCTATGCATCTGGAACACTTATGTTTAACTCATTTTCTCTCGCGTACATATGCCAATATTCTTCTATCTTATTAACTGATATTAGTCATTCATCCCTATAATCTGTCAATATTTTAGAAGAACATGTAAGCCATTAAATAGATTAATTTAGGATGTTTTGCTTTCTCTGATCCATGTATATAATGTGAGTTCACAGTTTACATAATAACATTCGGCATGACCCTCTAGATTTAGTGTAATAACTGATAGACATCTTAAGTTATAGTGTCCAAAAGTAATAATGAAAGCATTAATTAGAGCGAGTAATTTGTATATGAACCAACCTAATTATTTAAGTTAGAATTCATTTTTTAGTAAATAAAGTAGTTAGTTGGATCTGAAAGTTTAATACTTCCAAGTGGATGTGATGTTTTAGAGAATGTAACTAAACCCCCTAAGTCGTAAACGTTATCAAAGTGTTATTTTAGTGTTTAAGAATACGTAAACGCTATCCGTTTTTGTAGCGACTATCCCTTTCATATCAACGTTTATGAGGTCTCATCTATTTAGAGGGATGCGACTTGTACTAAGATTGCTTAGAGATAATGATAAAAGATTTGCTGGTAAAGCTGAAAGTTGAGGATCAAAAAAGCTTTGTTTGTGAAATTTAGGGACGCGTTATTTTAAATTTGTAGTTTCATTTAAAATAAGCTAGCATTCTATATTTGTAATAAAGAAACGTAATTTAAGTATTCAATATATAATTTCATTACAACAAGATTAAAATGAATACAGAATGAACGCTTGTGAAGTGGTAAATTAACGTTCTGATGAACATGAACGCATAGCGTTCATAATCCGTTAAACCCATTGTTTTATGGGGTTAAGGCATTCTTACTTAAGTTCCATGATATGAAAATATTAAGAAGTTAGGGCGTTACAGCGTCTAACCAAGCTTCCCAAAAAATTGATGGAATTTTGATGATTTTGAAAATAATGATCTATACATTGATATTAATTAATACCGAGGATTTTTGGGATTCATAGGTAAGGCCAAAGAAATATATAAATACTTCTAATTGTTGAAATGGTGGAAGTACCTTAAACGCAATAAAATTGAAAGTAATACTCTAAATTTTATACAAAATTAAATTTAAATTTGAGTTGAGGAATAACTATATAGAATTGAAGTATATAAAAATTAAAATTTATCGTGAACGCTAGGCGTTTATGGTGCGTTAATCCCTTGATATTAAAAGGATTAAGATGACTTTGATATGTTTGAATTAAGAAAAGTAATTAAGAAAAGGTTGAGAAAAAGACAGGGTTTTTTGGCTTTTTCAAGTAACAATATTATAATTGAAATTAAGTGATTTTCTCTTTATTATACTTAGGGGATATGTATGAACTTTAGTAAAAAAGTATATGAACTTTTAATGAGTATTAGTTAGATGTATATTAGTAAATATACGTTTTACTTTTGAAGTTAAATAAGTATTAAAGACAGACATAAGAGGAATTCTTTTTAATGATGTATATTTAGCATTGTGAAGGTGATTTGAAAAATAAAAAAAAGCGGTAATTACCGCTTTTTTTTATTTGGGAAATGTGTTTAAAAGAAAATCGCCCAATTATTTTCGATTGAACAAACGTTGAATGAACGTTTGTTTACTGTTATCTTGTTGTTCTTGGCGATCTTCATTTAACAATTGAATGGCTTTATCCAGTTTTTCCTGTAGTAACTGGATTTGTAAATCTTTTTCTTCCTTTTCTGAGCGTTCTTGTAATAATAAATTAATAATATCTTGGTTTTGTTGTACAATTTTTTCTTGCTGGTTAAACATATAGGAAAACTTATCTTGAATTATTGAAATATCTGTTTGTGAACGTTTCTGAAGTGTTACTTCAGTTTCATTTTCTTCCTGATCACCATCCGTTTTTGGGGCGTTTTCTTCGATTGTCTCCATGCTTCGTGTAGCGGCCTCTTCTAATTTCCAGTTTTGATTTAGGTATTCCTTCATTTGTTTTAAAATATCTATATCATTTTCATAATAAATTCGTTGGTTACGTTCATTTCTTTCAAATATGTACTCCATTTTTTCTAGTTCAATTGACCATCTACGAAGTGTATTAGTGTTTATATCCAGTTGCTTTGCTACTTCTTGTGCAAAATATCCATATTCCAAACTTCACACCTCCATTATTTGTGTGTTAGATATTCTTTCTTTATTAGAAGGATCATTCCTCTAATAATAAAAATCTTTATTGGGTCACTCGGTAAGAAGCTTTACTACCTTTAAAATGTTTTCAGTGTAGCTACTTGTGTGCTAGATTAGTCTTTGTATCTAGTATTATTGTTAATTAAATTCTAAAGGTTATCCGTTTTGATAACGTTCACCTTTAGAAGTAAAAAGATATTTAGTAGACAATACAATAACTAAAGAATTACTTGAAATTTTATTATTAAAAGTTTGTTTCCAATATAAGAATTTTACTAGATATATGTGCAAGAATCAAAGTTTTCATTAATAGAATTAGTATCTAGTTAACATTCTTTTAATTCAAAATATATAAAAATTAATAGGGATGTATTGAACGCTATGCGTTTAAATAGCGTTTTACTAGTAAATAATAATACTCAATGTGAAATAGAGATACTTCTAATGAAATTTTTGTTCCTCAAAATGGCTTATAAGGTGTTTTAAATTTTTACATAATCTACAAAGTATTAGAGGTATTTAATCTTAAACAAAAATAATGCTACTAGGTTATATTTAATAGTTTACGTTTTTTAGTATGGTCGATCTTTTTAAAGTGCATTCAATAGCTAGTGATATTCTTTAGAAGTGGGGGAGGAAGGGGGAGACATATAGATTCCATTTGAAATGAATAGAATTTTATCAGATTTTAGGGAAGCTGATTACAGGCATCTACATAATCATTTATATATTTTGCAAGTTGAATCGGATTCCCTAAAATTAGACAAAAGAGAAAGAATTCCAGAATGCTATATTAAATAAATCTTGTTTTAAAAAGTAAAATCAATAAAAACATTAGAATAAATAATGATGCTTTTAAACTTACTCTAGCAAGCTATTCAGCTTTTTTTCTTAGTAAATTTCAAGTTTAATTTGATGGTTAAAGAAGAGCTAACTATAAATATATTATGGTTAACTGTATACGTAGATTGCCTGAAACTTCATAAGAAAATCCTATATGATGATTTTTATTTTGAAGTTTCTTGTGTCGAAAAATAGCAAGTTTATGACCGTTTATAAGAGGATATGACAAATAGCCTTGCTATGGTTGATTTTTTTAAGCAAGGCTACATACTAGTATGATTTTTTAAAATTTAATTACTCTCTTCTAAAAAATTATAGAAAACAAATTTTCTTTTTTTAATTAAACCATGCAGTGATTTCTTTTCTAATGCGTTTTGATTTCTTCGTTCCCAGTTTTGTTTAGATTTTTGCACAAACATTTTTATAAAATGTGCAGGATTGCTATTTTGAGCTTCATTGTATTGGAACCATTGCACACATTCTTCAAAATCCCATCTAGCATAGCGGTCAATATAATGTGGCATCCTTAAAGCAATTGTGTATGCGTCCTTTTCACTAAGATGATTTAGTTCTTGGCTTAATATGTAGTAATAAGCTTTTCTCTGATCCTCACTTAGATAGTCGCCTAAATCTTGTAATCTGTTATGCTTTTCTTTTAATTCACAAGCCTTATCTAATTTTTCTTGTTTATTTATGTCGAAAACATCTAAAGAATTAGACGAGACTTGTATATCATTCTTTAGATTTTCAGGATTGGCTACAAAATTTTTCTTGAAATGTTTTTTACTTAGAAAATTAGTGAAAGTAGAGCACACATCAATTGCCAAAGCCCATTTCATCTTAAAATATTCAATGATTTTTAAATAGTTGTTATGTATGGTTAATATGTAAATCGAAGGGGCGATTTTACCATGTCTTCGCACTTTAATTTGTTGGCATACGCCCAGATCTTGCAGCCATGTTAACACGTAGTTAATGACTGGTTTTGAAATGCCTGATTTTTTGCTGATGTGTTCTTGCCTAACTTGACTATAGCCTTCTTGTACTAAATAAGATAAAACAGTCTCTAAGGCTTCATATTTTCTTTTGGTAAGATAATCTTTAGTGGTAACACCCTCATATTCTAGGACAATAGTATCAATATAAGTAGTAATTTTCTTTATTGCTTGATTTATAGCTCCAGAAGTCTTTGATAAGTGTTTGATACGGGGACTTAATTCAGCTTTTGCTCGACTGAGCAAAAAATTGTGCAACAACACAGAAAAAACCTCCTAATTTTCCCACCACAAATAAACTGGAAAACAAGGGTTTTATATTCACATTATATGCACCTTATGGTATAATTTTAATATCAAGTATGATACTAAAGAAATACACATACACTTGTAGTGTGAATTAAAACCCTATCTTTGGAGTTTTTAATTGGATCCGGTCGCCAAACTAGAAACCAATTAAAAACTGGCGGTGGGGTTTTATTTTTTGTTATAAAAAATATAATACTTTGATAAGTTATTTATATTTTACAATTCCGTTTAAAGAATATCAACACTCTAAGTTCATATTTAAGACAAAAGAGAAAAATATAGATGGAATTAATATTTTTACGCCTGTAATTAACTGAATATTCAGTGTTTATATGAGAAAAATTGAAAGTATTTAGCTATGGTATAATCACTATAAATATGTAGGTTTCTGAATATTCCTTGAATTCAGCCGCATACTTCTGAAAAAGAGGTGAATATACATGGAAAATATAAATAAAGAAATTGATAATTACTTAGCCTTTAAAAATATAACATACACAAACCTTGCAAAAGAAGTTGGTGTTTCGAAATCAACTATTTCAAATTACCTTAACAAGAATAATGCATTATCAGTATACACTTTTTCAAAGCTTGTATATGTTGTTTTTGAAAACGATAAAGATAAGCAAGAACAAATGATTATTAACTACTTAAATACATTAAGGGATAGAATGAATATAAATGTGAAGCTTGCATTTGCAATTGCACATTTAAATGATTATTTAAAATTAATGAAATCTATTTATCAACTGTGTAAGAAAAGTGAAGATATAGAAATGAAGCGATTGGCAAAAATTTTTAGTTTATATATTGCTCGTTTAGATGGTGAGGATATTAAAAGCATATATTTAGACATTGAGAAAGCTAGAATGATATCTAATAAAAGTAATTATGATGTAGAAATCTATTGTGACATTCTTAGTATGCTGATTTTATGTGATTTGGGTGATTTCGGATTGATGGAGGGATATAAAGTTAGGATTGAACGTAATATTGAATTAGTGACTAATAATTACTTAAAGAATTTATATTATTTTTGGGTAACAGAACTATGGAGTTATACGCTTTTAAGAAGAGATATGTGTAAAGAATTTAAAGAAAACAATACATATCTAAGAACTTATAAAGATTTAAAATTCTTTCCGGTTATGGAAGCATTCTTGAATATAAGATGCGGAGAAAATTGCATGTTTACTAATTATAATAAGTCTTTAAATTTCTTTTTAGAAGCTACAAGTATATTGAGTAGAGCGAAAGAAAGTTTAAAATTTAGAATAGCCTTGAATGATATTAATTTTATAAGAATTGTTTGGTGGAAAGATATAGATAAAATAGAATTTAATAAACTTCATCCAGCTGAGTATGCACTTTTTTTAATTAAAAAAGGGAAGAAAGATGAAGCTATTAAAATATTAGAGAGAATTGAAAAGAATAAAGGGTATTTATCACCAATGCAGACGTGCTATATGGGGATGGCTAAGGATAATTTAGAATTAGTAAAAAAATCCATTAATATGTTTAAGTCAAATAATGACTTTTTGTACGTGAAGTTTGCAGAAGGAATATATGATAAAAATATAGAAAAAATAATGTAGTTTTTGCAGAAAGGAGAGAATAGAGTGAAGAAACTATTTAGATTGATAATAATTACCTTGTTTTTGATAACATTAGTAAATGCATTATTAGGTAAAATTCTATCATATCAACACTATTCTAAATATAAAAATAGTGATAATCAATCTGTTTCTTATATGAAGGTCGATCCTGGTGGAGGCTCTCCGGGGTTATTTGAATCCTATGTATTTAATTTGGAACCTAAAGTTACAGTGGAAAATCCCATAATGTATAGAATGGTCGATCCTGGTGGTGGAGGCTAATTCTAACCCCCCTTTATTAAAAAAGACATCGTTTAAACGATGTCTTTTGTGCGTTTATAAAACGTTTTATAACTTTCTAAATAAGAAACTACGAAATGTATGTGTGTAGATTCACAATTTATAAATGGAGGGATAGAAATGAAATTAAGTATAGATCAGCTTACAGAAATTATAAAAGAGATGGATTTACAAACTTTTAGTGAGCTTATTGAATTATGTTCAGAATATAGCTGTAAAGAGAAATAAGAGGGTCTCGATCATAGGGACTTTCTTATTCCTCCTTATTAATTTGCATTGTTAATTTGTTTGCATATTTTAGTAACTCTTCCTCAATTCTAGGTTTATGTTCATCTGGAACGCTCATGTATTTTTCATAGAGTAGTCGTGCTAGACGTTCAACGGGATCTTCACCCTTTATAGTATTTAATAATTCCTTATCAGGAATTTCACTTTTTAATAAAGAAGCTGTATTTACGTCAAAATAATTTGCGATTTCTTCTAATTTGTTTAGGCGTGGTTTTTTTTCTCCGGTCTCCCAACTAGAAACAGTTCTATAAGTAGTTTTAAGGTCATTGGCCATTTCTTTTCGAGCTACTCCTTTTAAAGCTCTTAATTTTTTTATATTTTTTCCTAATACGTTCTCTTCAATCTTCATATGATTTATCACTCCAATTTTAAGCAAGTAGGTTTTAAAAAATATCAGTTTTACACTTTAAGTGTTTAAAATATGAACTTTAAGTGTTGACTTTAGGCTTAAAGACGAATAAACTATAAATAAGGTGGTGAGATATTTGACAGTTCTAAGAGAAATTCGTGAGTCAAAGGGTTATACAATTATAGAAGTTTCAAAAGGTTCAAAAATTCCTGCAAGCACTTTATACGATGTAGAATCAGGCAGAAAAGGTTTGATTTTTAGCAGAGCAAAAAGTATTGCGGATTTTTTTGAAGAACCAATTGAGAAACTTTTTTTTGCAACTTACTTTCGGGCAAAGTTGAAATAAACTATTTTCCCCAAAAATACTTATACAGTTATATTGTAAATGAACCTTGTAGAAAAGGTACAATTTTATTGTTATTTTTTAAGTTTTTAAATCTGAAATTTCTGATTTATAGTATTTCAACGTACATGTAAAAAATCGTATTAGATGAATATTAATTTAGCAGAAACCCATTCTTGTGAAATTAAAGAAGCTGGTCAAATTTTAACCACAAAAACTAGGAATACCACAACCAAAAGTAACCGAACAACCCTTTACTCCACACATGAAGCAACCACAACAAACACCAAAGAAAATTGAAATTTATCTTCTAACAACAGGCGGAAAAGCCGAAAATCCTTACATAAGATGGATCAGTCTTGCATGTGTTGTACTTGGCTTAATTGGAGCCGTATTTGCAGTAAGAATCTGTATGAAGGCTCAATCGTGATATAAAAGAATATGAACCTCATTTTAGTGATGTAGCTGAAAATCCGTTAGGCCTCGTTATTGGATGTCGGAATGCATGTTTACTTGTCATTCCCATTTGGACAGTTATTTTTTGGATAGAGAGCAAGATATAAGAAACCGAGAGAGAGATGATATGAGATGTCAGAAATCTACGTCGGTAAAATAAAAAATTTAGGGAAACTTGGGGAAGCCGTGATGCGGTGCAAGAATGCTTGGCTTTCTAAAGAACTTATACAAGGTATTTCAATCGCTCAAACTGTAATCAAGCTGAAAGAACGGTATGATTTCTGGATAGAATCCGCTACGAACTTACTAGCAGGAATTATTTTGTACTTAAATCAACGACATGGAGATTTCTATTATTTAGATTTAGAAAAGGTTAGGGAATTTGTACAACAAGCAAAAGAAAAAAATCCCTATCTTTTGGAGTTAAGTGAGTTATTGAAGAAAGATCATCCGGCCTATCAAATGTTTAGCGTATTAGCCTTATCAGCAAAAGAAACAAGGCAAGGCACAATCAGTACAATTTTACGAATTTTAGATGAGCAGCAAGAACAATATGAAAAATTAGAGAAACAGAGAGAGTATCTTTGGTTTCGGTACTAGTTATTAGTGGAAAATGAAATAGGAAGGAGTGCAACGTATGTTAGGTGTAGCTAAGAAGTATACAAAGTTGATTAGAGTGTTGAAAGAGCTGAATGAAAGGGAAAAGGTCGCAGGCGTGATAAAAGCTCGTTTTGGGGCGTATAAATCAGTCATAGAAGGTGTGAAAGAAACAACAGATGATTTTATTTTCATTTTTGATCCGAAAGGCAACTTTTATGAAGATACTCATCAAGAAAAACGAAAACAAGGATATCAAATCATCAAACATGATTTACTAACTGGTTATGAAACACTACAAATGGATCTAAAACAAAAATCCGTTGTGTACATCAGTGTAGAAACGGAAACGAGTACGTATCAAGAGAGAGGGGAAGCATTATCAAATTTTCTTCAATATCTAACAGAATGCAAGAATATAAGACCGATTCACCTGGTATTTCATCAATATGATTTGTACCCAATCCCTCATATGGAGCAGTTTTTAAAAGAAAGCGCAACATACCACATTCAGCATTCAATCGTAGTTGAATCTCAATCCGCATTACAACACATATACGGAAAAGAAGCAGCGCAACGCATCATAACCTCGTATAACACAACAATCTTAGCATGATCTAAAGCACTCGTTCACTATTTCATCCTATCTAGATGGCTAGAAAACTAGACGAGGGAGAAGCGCTTTTCTCCCTTCTCTATCAAAAATAGGAGGCGTTCATATGGGAAAAGAAAAAAGACTCACATTTTATGATATTGCGGCATCACAAGCTCATAGTGTTAAAACTTTTGATGGAAAAACATACGAACTGAAAGGCACTATCGCAATTGAAAATAGCACAGGAAGCATTGAAAAAGTGGCTCAAATTTATTATCAAGTGCGCTCGGTTAGAGATGAACATCAAAACTTAATTGCTAAACGAAAAAATAAACATGCGGAATTAGTAGCTGTCAAACAAAAGTGTAAATAAAAAAAGCGATTTTGAAGTGTGCTGAGAACATAGCACAAAGTAAGTTGTTCCTTGACAATTTAGATATATATTGTGTATCTCTTCCTTTCAGTAATGATGTAGAAAGGTGAAATATACAATATATATGCGTGCCTCCCCTCAAAAGGTCACTAGAGGGGTTAGGTATACGATTATCGTTAGGTGAGTAAGAACGTAAAACTCATCTGTGACCACTGGGAAATGCATTGTATCAAAAATCTGTTTGCGCTAGTGATCGTGAGGAATATCCCATTTTGACATTCTGAAGAAGCGATGAACCATACAAACAGTAGATACATAAGGTTCTACGTTCATGCCAAAATACGTAGTGCGGTATTGGGCCTATAGAAGCTAGGTCGGGGTTAGTTTCTATACGCATGCCAATACAGGGTTCGTCATTCCAGCCATAAATGATATTTCCATTTTTTATCCCACTTTCCTTTAAATGTTATAAAATAAAGACAGATGTTGAAGTTTAAATGTGTCTCATCACACTTCAAAATCGCTTATTAAAATATGACATAGGGAGGAACATGCATGAGTCGTAAAGGGTGGATCATTTCCGCTGTTGTTGGACTGTTAATTGCAATTGGTATTGGTTCAACATTTGTCTTTAGCTCGGGAAAAGGGGAAGTAATGGAACTTAGTCCGTTAGAAATGAAGAAGTTCATGAGTGAGGATGGCACAGGTTTTGTTATGTTGAATAATGATAAAAAAACAAGAGAAGATATACTCTTTAATGTTGGAAAATTAGCAAAACAAAACAACGTCCAGGTGAAAGAATTATTTGGAGGTAGAGAAGATGTACCAAGAACAAGTAATCAGCACGACTTTGGTTTGTCACAAAAACGTGATACCCTTGCCTACTATGAAAAAGGAGAGTTGAAGAAAGCGATTAAGTTTGAAAAAATTAAACCATCTGAATTTGAAAAAGAAGTGGGGTTCTTTATTCAAAATTGCAAAGAACAATATCAGAAGTAATCACATAATCATTGAAAGGTGGTGATATAGTGGCGATTACACAGAGAGAATTAAAAAAAGAAAAAGATATGGTAGCAAACCTATTAAGAGCCAATGGTCAGGATTATAACCATTGGCTTCATTTACATCATCAGAAATACATTGAAGAAAATCAAGATTTAGTAATGAAAGCTTTACAAGCTTATAAAGCAACATCAACAGAAGTAAAGGAAGACAGCAAGGCGAATGAGTCAAGTCAGCTTAGTAACGTATAAGCATCTAAAAATAAAAAGGGAGTGAATGTATATGTCAATGTTGGAAACATTATCTCAAATGTTAGTGTTAGGTGATGCGATGGATGGCCTAGTTAATACAGGAGTTTCATTTATTACATGGATGCAAAGAGGAGCACAGGTTAGTACGGCGATTGTATTTTGTTGGGGCGCTTATCTTTTAATTTGGGGTGGTGAACGAGGAAGACATAAATGTGTTTGGTGGTTTATTGGTGGGGCAGCCGGACTCGTTATCGTAATGGGATGCATGTACTTATCAGAGAGTGTAACGAGTAATATTAAATTTGGTCAAATCTTACTCCCGTTTTTCTGGATGAAATAGTGAAAAAATATAAATAAGGCAATGAGGA
This sequence comes from Bacillus cereus group sp. N11, assembly GCF_016483605.1. Lineage (NCBI taxonomy): Bacteria > Bacillati > Bacillota > Bacilli > Caryophanales > Bacillaceae > Bacillus > Bacillus cereus group sp. N11. Next base: position 72,018 of record NZ_JAEHBN010000009.1, on the reverse strand, counting down.
GGCTATGCAAAGGGTATGGCTTTTTTTGTTGCCTTTTTTTATTAGAATTTGAATTTTATAAGAAAAGGAGTATGAGAGTGAATACGGATATTGATATTCAACATGTATTAGATATGCAAAGTAAGATACAAAATGATAATTTTCAGTTTTTCCTGTTTTTAAGCATCATTATTGGAATAATTATTTGTTTGATGTTAATTAGTAACAAGATTAATATCGTTCGATTTAACCCTGTTTATATAAAATTTGTTTTTTTTGTATTGGTGGCAAGTATCATTTATAACTATGTTGTTATTTGTGGTGTTTCATAGAATTTGAGGAAGAAAGGAGAAGCCATGTTTGTCATTTTTAAGAGTAGCAATGGAACAGAAATTGAGTCGGGTAAGCAATATTCGTTTCATGAAGCTTATATCTTAACGAAGCGATTAGAACGAGTTTATAGAGAGGCAGGGCGGCAAGAACATATTGATTTCGATTTGTTAGATGGTCATTCCAATGAAATTTATAACGGTACGTTATCACTTGGTTCGAGATATGCAGATCACATTTTTGATCACATTTCTAAAAAAATGAATGTGATGCAATTAGATCCAGAACAAGAGGAACAAAAGAAGGAGCTGTTAGAAACATTAGAAAGAGAAATCAATGATTCTCCTTTTCATGAAGAATATGAATATCGAGAAGAATCACCAGAAAGGAAGGAAGAACCCTCTTATAGTCCATCGGATGAAGTAAAAACACAAATAAAGCCTGGAAGGGAAAATAGAAAAGGATTCAAGATTATTGCGAGTGTCATAGTAAGTATGGTGTTAATTGGGGCTGGTGCCATATTTGCCTTTAAGTTATTCTCTTCAGAGCCAGTTTCGAGTGCAAATGCTGGCTCTGAACAATATGTAGTAAAAGGATTACAACAGGCAGCCATTCAACAGTATGGGGAAGCCGTTAAATACTTCGATAAGGTCAATTACACAGAATTAGATAAAGATAGTCAGAAGGCAGTTCTATTTACTTATTTATTAAATGGAAAAGCAAATAAGGCATTACAATATGAGCCGAAATTTGCAGAAAGTGTGGTTGCTTATTTTATTGGGATAGACAACATGAATAAAATCAATGAAATTGATGTCAAAAATGATGTAATCGACTTTGAAAAAGCAGCACTTAATAAGAAATATGAGGAGGTAATTAAGCTTAAAGGGAAAGTCAATATGGACGGTAGACGTGAAAAACTCATTGTTGAAGCTTTTGTAAATCTAAAAAAATATGAAGATTGTTATTCTTTTGCCAAAACGCAAGGAAATAAAAACGTAATGAAAGAGGTCAAAGAATTAGAGAAACGGGATATTCAACAATCTACGATAAGTGAAGAAGAAAAGAAAGCTAAGATTGAAAAAATTGATAAAGATATACAGAACATCTAAGGGGGAAAGAATAACATGCCTTTAAATTATGAGAATCTGTACAAAAAAATGGGAATTGTTTTTCTTGGTGGTTCGTTGATATTGAGTACAACAGGGTGCAGTTGGTTTGGAAGTAAGGAATCATCAAAAAGTAAAACAGCTATTACAAAAAAGGTAGATAAGAATAAGCTGGATGAAAAGAAAGAAGATCTGAACAAACATGATTTTGAAGCAATTACAGAGAATGCAATTCAAAGTAAGGATAATGAAGTTGCTTATGTACTCGAAGAGCTGGATAAATCAAAAATTAATTTTAAAGAAAAATCTATTGTAAGTAATCTTCAAAATGGGGATGAAACCACTTCTCGTGTTCTAGCACTCTTTGATAAAGAAAAAACAGATAAAACACTTCAAGATACAACAAAAGATAATGTGATTGCAGCTATTACCGATAATAAGCCACAAGTCACCGTGAATGGAGATCATTTTGCATTCGGCGATAATAATATTGATTCTTCAGTAGCGAGTATAGGAGATATTCTTCCACCAGAGAAGAAACCAGATGCAATTGCAACCCCACCAATTATAACGGAAGGTGAGAATGGTAATACGGAAAATACAGGGACAGAAAAACCAACAAATCCAGAGAAACCGACAGAACCGGAAAAACCAACAGATCCAGCTAAACCAACAGAACCAGAGAAACCAACAGATCCATAGAAACCAACAGATCCAGAAAAACCAACAGATCCAGAGAAACCAACAGATCCAGAGAAACCAACAGATCCAGAGAAACCAACAGATCCAGAGAAGCCAACAGATCCGGAGAAACCAACAGATCCAGAGAAGCCAACAGATCCAGAGAAACCAACAGATCCAGAGAAACCAACAGAACCGGAAAAACCAACAAACCCAGAGAAGCCAACAGAACCGGAGAAACCAACAGAACCGGAAAAACCAACAAATCCAGAAAAGCCCACAGAACCGGAAAAACCAACAAATCCAGAAAAGCCAGTTCTGAAACAAAATGAAAAGATGGTAGCGAGTAAATAAAGAAAAAAATCAACTGATATTTTCAAAAAGGTACTCAAAAAAAGAGTACCTTTTTAATTTGAGAGGGGTCATATAGATGTTTGTTAATAGTGCAAATTTAGTACAAATTTCAAGTCTAGATAAAAGTTTAATGGTGGTAGGTCGAGTGGGAACAGGGAAAACGAGGGAATTGAAGAAAATGGCTTTAAGTTTATCAAAAGTATTAGTGTTAGATCCATTTAAGGAATACGAAGAATTAGAGAAGCAAACAGAAGGGCATGTAACTTTACAATATTTAGATTGTGAATCAAATGAAGAATATAGAGATTTTAAAATTACAGATGATGTGATAAATGTAGCTAAACAATTTGAATATGTAATTGTAGATGAAACCAATTATTTATGTCAGGAAAATTTTATATACTTTCTTCAACAAATGAAGGATTCCGATATAAAAGTAATAGCTAGTTTTCAACAAATGCCTTCAGATGCCCAAATTACTAAGAAATTTGGATATATTATATCTTTAGATGTAACGAATGATTTCGATAAGATAACAGAGTATGAAAAATATAATTATGATTCGGGATTTGGCTTGAAAAAGTAATACGTGTGGCTAGATTGAAAAGAGGTGATGCTTTGATATGTATAGTGAAAAGATATCAATCAAATATAAATTAGCTGAAAAAGAAGTACTCATTCCATTGAGTGCTTTTTTGTTTGTTGGAATGTTTTTGATCGCTAATTTTTTACTCAACTTATCTTTAGAGCTGATAGAAACAACATTTAGTGATTTATTACATCCTAAACCATTTCATATGGAGGTAGGATTTCTTTTTCAGATGCCAATTGCAGAACATCCAGTTTACTACTTGCTTGTTTTCCTTGTAGTGATTGGAACTATAGCGAGAACAGTGTACAAATTGAAATCTTCCTTTAAAAACTTAAATAATCATCAGAAAGGATCTAGTCGTTTTACAACAGTTGATGAGTTGAAAAAGCAATATCGAGCTGTACCAGATCGAGAGGAATCATTTAAAGGTGGCGGTGGTGTTGTTATCTCCCGACTAGGAGATAAAGTATTCATTGATGATAGCCCGGTAAACAACTTAATTATTGGTACAACACGCTCTGGTAAAGGGGAAACCTTTGTATTTCCTACAATTGATGTCTATTCTAGAGCGGAACATAAGCCTTCATTAATAATTAATGATCCAAAAGGTGAAATTTTTAGTGCTTCCAAAGAAACGTTGGAAAAACGGAGATATCACATTGAAGTTTTGAATTTATTAAACCCACTTGATTCTATGAGCTACAACTTGTTGCAGCTTGTCAAAGATGCCTATAAAGATGGAGACTATTCAACGGCCCAGGCATTATGTAAAACACTCTCACACACTTTGTATTACAACCCAACTGTAAAAGATCCTTTTTGGCAACAGTGTGCTATGAGCTTGTGCAACGCCATGATATTAGCAGTTACAGATAAATGTATTGCGGAAGGTACAGAAGAAAAAATCACAATGTATGCAGTTGCAAATATGTTATCGGAACTTGGTTCAAAAGAGGTAATCATAGATCCGGAAGCTGATCCACAAAATGCATTAGATTTATACTTTGAAGGCTTACCAGCGGATAGCGTTGCGAAAATGCAATATGCAACCTCAAACTTCTCAAAAGGAACAACACGAGGCGGAATTTTCACCCAAACAATGAATGGACTTTCTATTTTTACATTTGATGAAATCGCTAAAATGACAGCGAAAAATAGTGTAGATTTAAAACGTGTCGGTTTTGGAAAAACGATAAAAGGAAAAGTAACACCGAGAAAACGAGTAGAAATTGTATTTCCAGATGGTTCAAAGGAATCTATTAAGGCAGATATTACAGGACGTTTTGCATTAGACTTTAAACAAGTAATACAAGTTGGAGATATCATTCAATGTAATGAAAAGGAAGAGCCTAAAACGAAAACATCTATTTCTATTACAAAAATAGATGAAAAAACGGGTCATACAGAATTTAAAGTAGTAGAAGAAAATGAAGGTATGGAAATAACAAAAGTGAATTATTTCGATAAACCAGTGGCTATTTTTATGATTACACCAGACTTTGATTCTTCGAATCATGTGATTGCTTCTATTTTTGTAAGGCAGCTTTATTTTATATTGGCTAAAGGTGCATCCCTCGCTCGTGGAGGGAAATGTCACCGTGAGGTAGTTTTTTGCCTCGACGAGTATGGAAATATGCCGAGTATAGAAGGAATGGCGAATATTATTACAGTTTGTCTCGGTAGAAATGTTCGCTTTAACCTTGTGATCCAGGCATATGCACAATTGAAAAATAAGTATGGTGAGGATGCAGATACAATTGATGGAAACTGTGGGAATACAATTTATATTCTAACTAACGATCAAGAAACCGCCGAAAAGGTTTCAAAAAAACTAGGGAATCAGACGATTAATCTACCTTCCCGAAGTGGAAAAGGTCTTTCTACTGATAAAAATAAAACGGAAGGTCTAGATCAACGTCCACTGTTAACATCAAATGAACTGATGAATTTTAAAGAAGGAGAAAGTGCCGTTATTCGTGTCATAAAACGTCAAGATAATAATAGAAAGCGTATCAGACCACGTCCAATTTATAATACAGGAGAAACAGCTTTGAAGTATAGATGGGAGTACTTAGGGAAAGAGTTCGATACAGATAAATCTATTTTAGATATAGATATCCACTCCTTACATGATGATGTAGAACCGAAAAAACTTATTGTAGATTTTCTAGGAGAAAGAAAGGAAGAACAAATTCAGAAAGAACCATCAGAGCCAGCGCAGGCAGATTTGCCACCAGTAGAGACACCGCAGCCAGTAGAAGAGCCAACAATGATGGGAATTGATGAAGAAATTCCGGAAGAGGCGTTTCAACAGGAAGATAGCCCGTTTGATTCCCTCTCCATTGAAAATTGGAAAGGAAAAACGGTTAACGAATTTTTCGAATCTGATTTAGCGTTTTTGAAACTGGTTGATAAGTTCTTTTTAGCACAGTTAGGCAAATCAATAGATGAAGTGGAAAATCAAGAAATGGGCGAGTTTTACAGTGAATTTCAGATGTTAGCTCACAATGACCACATCGACAAAAGTGTTTATCAAGCAGTCGAAAACAAGATTAATCGAACCTTGCGTGATTTAGAAGAAAAAGAACAAGTACCAAGTTAGAAAGCACTCAAATGATTGAGTGCTTTTTTGAATCCAAATATAAAGGGGGAATAGGTAATGGGTGTACCGACAATAACGGATAAAATGCAATTGATTTTAGATAGTTACTCGTCATTTGTAACAGAAGAAAATGAGGTCATTCTTGGTCTGGAAGATGCGGTTCTTTTCCTTTCAGTAGATCGGGAACAAAAAGGGAAATTGATTATTCGTATTGACAGACTGAATGAAAGAGTGAAATGGACAGCAAAAGAAGTATTAGGACAGTAATAAGCATGAGGGGAGGATAAATAGTGAAAGATGAAGAGATTTTAAAGGTCTTAGAAACGTTCTCGGATTATCTTCAAGTAGGAGACATCGTGAACTATGTATTGCGTTGGCTAGGATGGTTTCTAATTGTAGGATTATCTTTAGTTGTAGATGCTTTAGAAGGTGTGACAGATGCCATACTGGGGATTAAAGGATTCTTTAATTCACCAGAAATACAAAATTTTGTTGATATGTTATATCCATTGTTTGTCGTTTTGCTAGCCATATCATTTTTATATATTGGCTACATGTTCATTATGAACAAACAAATGAACCGTTCTCAAATTATCATCAATATTTTTGTAACACTGAGTGTACTTTGTTTATTAAGTACTGGTATGACAAAGGTTGATAAGTTCACCGATGACGCCATAGCGGTTGTAAAATCAGAACAAAAGGGTTCCTTAAGTGATGAAATTATTAAGAAGAACATAACGGATATTGCAGTGATAGATCAAAATGGATGGAAAAAGAAAGAGGGCATGAATCCGAAAAATCATATTCCAGAAAAAAACATTAGACAGATAGATATTACAGAAAAAATTGATTCGGATTTTGAGTTTGCAAAGGATAAGGAGTTATCTGAAGGTGGGCAAGATATCCTCAAAAATAAAAGGGTAATGGATGGGATGGGAGTCGCATCTTTAGCAGAATTAAAAGATGGATGGTTTGATTTCTTCCCAGAAAAGTATTATCGCTGGCATTGGAATTTCTGGAATATATTCTTTACTTTACTGATAACAGGATTAACGTTGTTATTGGTAAGTATTAAATTAGCTAGATTATGTTATGAATTAGCATTTAACTATTTGTTAGCCAACATATTAGCACCAGCGGATGTTGCGAATGGTCAAAAGTTAAAAGCTGTATTATCTAATATCCTTAATATATTTATAGCAACGATTATGATATTCCTATCTTTGAAGCTATATATAATGGGAACAGCGTTTCTCCATGACAAATTAAATGGTGTACCGTATCTGATTGCATTAGCCGCATTTAGTATGGCAGTTCTAGATGGCCCGGCAGTCGTAGAAAGACTATTTGGAATAGATATTGGTTTAAAGAGTAGTTGGGGCATGTTAGTAGGTGGTTACGCACTTGGTAAAGGAATCGCTGGTCTTGCAAGTTCAAAACCAATGAAGGGTCTCGGAAATATGATTGGAAAAGGAGCGAAAGGTGCAGCCCAAGGAACTGGTGTTGCAGCGGCTAAAACCGCAAGTGCGGCAGCGATGGCAACAGGTGGAATGGCTGGTCTCATAAGCGGCTTGAAAAATGGAAATGAATCTGAAAATAAAGATTCATTACAAGATCAAATGAAAAAAGCTGGTGAGAAGAAAGCAAATGGAAATGATGTAGCAAATAAGGAAAAAGAAAAAGGTAACTTAAATAAGGAAAAAGATAAAAAGAATGGTGGTATGTCATCTATTCAAGAAGACATGAAAAAAGGAGGGAACGAAAACCCAGGGGTAGCGAGTGGGCAAGAATCGGGAACAACAACTCTTCAAGATGAAATGAAAGAAGCTGGAAAATCAAATGGAGCAAGCGAAGGAAGTCAAACATCAGGAGGCGTAAGACAAGGAGTAAGTGAAGGAGGTCAAACACCAGGAGGCGTAAGACAAGGAGCAAGTGAAGGAAGTCAAACAACAGGAACGGTAAGACAAGGAGTAAGTGAAGGAGGTCAAACACCAGGAGGCGTAAGACAAGGAGCAAGTGAAGGAAGACAAACAGCAGGAACAGTAAGACAAGGAGCAAGTGAAGGAAATCCAACAGCAGGAACAGTAAGACAAGGAGCAAGTGAAGGAAATCCAACAGCAGGAACAGTAAGACAAGGAGCAAATGAAGGAGGTCAAACATCAAGCCCGGCACCAGTAGAAGCATCAAGACCAGTACCAAGCGGAAGTAACCCGGCACCAGTAGAAGCATCAAGACCAGTGCCAAGTGGAGGAAGTCCGGCATCAGTAGAAACACCAAGATCAGTACCAAGTGGAGGAAGTCCGGCACCAGTAGAAACACCAAGACCAGTACCAAGTGGAGGAAGTCCGGCACCAGTAGAAACACCAAGATCAGTACCAAGTGGAGGAAGCCCGGCACCAGTAGAAGCATCAAGACCAGTACCAAGTGGGGGAAGCCCGGCATCAATAGAAACACCAAGATCAGTGCCAAGAGGGGGAAGCCCGGCACCAATGGAAACACCAAGATCAGTACCAAGTGGAGGAAGCCCGGTATCAGCCGACAATGTAACGGTGACACATAGTAGCCCAATAATTCCTTATGAAAGTAATAAGGAAGTGGCAGCAAGTAGAAGTCAGGAAACACGGACATTAGGACAATATACAACTGATAAAGTTAAAAATACAACATCATCCGTGAAACAAAAGGTAAGAGGAGTACAAGAACGCATTCATAATTCTGAAACGGTACAGAATACAAAGCGTTTTTATCAGATGGGGCAAAACACGGGTAAAAGTTGGAGAGATATTGTAAACAAAAATAAAAATAATACAGATAAAAAATAAGCGTACGATTACGCTTATTTTTTATTGTCGAAAAGGAGGGAATCCCGATGAGAAGCTATCGGATTCCGAAAGAAATCAGTACAGAATTACGGATTAATAAAGTGCTTTATTTAATAGATTTCTTTTTATTAATTGGCTTATTAGTTGTAACGATGATTCTTAGGAATTTTGTACATGATTCCTTTCAATTACCATTTGTTATTTTCATGGCAGTTATTGCAATTATCATGATTTGGAGACCAAGTACGAATCCTCAAAAACGAATGTATGAAGTGTTGATTATTACATTGCTAAGAAGAAAAGGTGCATATTGCGCCATTGATAACGATCAATAAGGGAGGGATCACATATGGCGTTATTCAGCGAAAAAGATGTAGAGAAAGAAGAGCTAAAACAACTAGAAAGACCAAAGAAAAATACATTTCGATTTAACGAAAAAAATGTAAAAGAATCAATTTATGAACCAAAAGAAATTGTGAAGGTGGTACCCGACAAAAAGAAAGAAGAAAAAACAAAGGTAGAACCAAAAGAAAAAAAACAGAAGAAAGAAAAGCCAAAGAAAGACGTTTCGAAAAAGAAAAATCCAAAACTGTTAGGTTTTTTATCTAGAAAAAAGAAAGAAGCACCACCAAAGGTAAAGAAAAGTATTGCGGAAATTATGCAAATTGTAGACATGACAGAGGATGGCATATTTGAACTGAAAAATGAGGAGTTTTTAGAAATCCTTCAAGTGGAAGGTGACGATATGTTCTCTAAAAATAGCGACGAACAAGCATTTGTTATTTTCTCACATGCTTATTTTTATCAAGCCTACAAACAGTCCATTAAACTCGTTTTTTTAAACTTTCCATGTCAAACAACTGAACAACAACGTTATATAGAGAAGAAAATTAAAGAATGTACCAGTCCTTTGTATGAACGAATTTTAAATCAAAAGTTAAAAGAACTGCAGTTTTTAGAATGGGGCAGAACAAATCGGGAAGCCTTCTTATTTATTTACGGAGAAACGGAATTAATCGTAAAAGAACGTGTGGATGCAGCAAAGCGGTATATTAAACGCTCAACCGAACTATTAGATGTAGATGAAGAGAAAAAGTTAGAGCTTATGTTTAAATTGTTTAATCAAAATGCAAAATTGGGAACGAAAAATATATGGTAGTAAGGGGGAAACAAGATGTTTGCGTTCAAAAGTAAAAAATCCAAAAAGGAAAAACAAGAAGAACTAAAAAAGAAGAAAGGTTACAACCCTTATTTAGTGGCTAGAGTTCAGCCACAAGGGGGAATCAGCTTTAAAGAAAGCTATGTGCAAACAGGTGATGGATTTGCTACTTGTATTCATGTTTTTGACTTTCCAACAGAGGTAAATGATTTTTGGTTAGAGCAAATTATGAATATGCCCAATGTGATTACGACATTAGATGTCATGAGTGATGACCGAAAAGAAGTCGTTGAATCGATTAATAAATCCATGAGTGAACAAAGCGTTCGGCATGATACAGCAAAGGATAATATAGATCGGATTGATGCGAAAAATGAATTTTTAGAGTTGGAAGCTCTCTATACGGATTTGAAACAAGGTGAGGTCATGAAACGTATTCATATCCGTATCTATGTTTCCGCTAGAACGTTAGATGAGTTAGAAAAACAAGTAAAAGAAATCATGGAAACATTAGAGTCTTATAACTTTCGTGGAGCTGTTTTTTTAAATGAACAAGAGTATGAGTGGGATGCACTCGTAACAAGCTTTGATACACAAAAAAATTATGTGAACCGAAGAAAAGGGAAAGAAATTCCGGCAGTCAGTTTGGCTGGCGGGTGTCCGTTTCATTATTCTTATTTGCACGATCCATACGGTACGTATTATGGAACAACGAAAACAAAAGGAAATGTTATTTTTGATATTTTTCATAAAGACGAACAAAGAAAGTTTTATAACGGTGTAATGATTGGAAAGCCTGGTGCTGGAAAATCAACATTACTAAAAAAGAAATCAGTAGACTATGCAAGTAAAGGTCATTTTATTCGTATTTTTGATATTGTAGGTGAATTTGAGGAAACAGTACGTGATCTGAACGGGAAAACAATTGCATTAGATGGTTCACAAGGTCAAATTAACCCACTTCAAGTATATAAGACAGCAGAACTTGAGGAAGTTAGTTTCACTCAGCATTTATCTAAACTTACAATTTTTTATCGATTCATTGCGCCAGAAGCAAAAGATGATGAAATTAAAGAATATGAAAATTTGCTTCGTAAATTATATATTCGTATGGGATTATGGAATGATGAAAAAGGAGCGAAAAATGAAATTACAACAAGAAAACCAAAAGAATATCCTATTTTCTCTGACTTTTTAATGTTTGTTCGCAAAGAATTATATCAAGATGTAAAAGCTAAAAAACATCATGATAATTTAGGAGACAGTAGAATTCATCGTTTAGAATTAATTGAATTAAATCTTACGAATTTAGTAGAAGCATATGCACAATTATTTGATGGGCCTTCTACAATTGAAGATTTCAAGAAAGAACAAGTTGTATCGTTTTCCTTACGAAACATTTCAAATTTTAAACCGGAAGTATTCCAAGCGCAAATTTTTAATGTTTTTAATTTAATATGGGATGAAATGATATCCAATGGTGCGCCACAATTAGAGGCATATACGAAACAACAACTTGCTTTTGAAGATGTAATTCGTTATTTCATTATTATTGACGAGGCGCATCATATAATTAACACGAAAAAAGAAAGCGCTCATGCGCTACAATTTTTAACGAAATTTAGCCGAGAAGATCGAAAATATTTTGCAGGGCTTTTATATGCAAGCCACACGATTCGGGATTTTGTACCGGAAGGATCTTCACAAGAAATGATTGATGAAATTAAAAAGTTATTTGAACTTACACAGTACAAATTTATTATGCAGCAAGATAATAACAGTTTAGATATGTTACGAAAAGTATTTGCAGGACAGTTAAGTGAAAGTGAAATTGCAGCGATTCCACATTTACCAACAGGGGATGTCATTTTAAGTATTGGGGCTGTAAAAAACATTCACTTCCATGTAGAAGTAACAGACGAAGAATTGATGTTATTCGGGGGAGGTGCGTAATACCATGCATCTAGTTTTGAAGGTTATACCAAAAAAATGGCTCATCACTTTAGCGTTACTTGTGATGGGTCTTTTTTCTTTTCTTTTACTTGGAGTTATGAGTATTTTTATTGCGGCAATGGGTGGAGAAAGTGGAACAGACGCAGGCGATATTACGTATACAGGTGAAGGGCAAGTTATGAATGTTTCGCCTGATGTTTTGAAATGGGAACCAACAATTCGGAAGTATGCAAAAGAGTTTGGCGTGGAACCGTTTGTCGCTTTAATGCTTGCTCAAATGATGCAAGAGAGTGGAGGACGTGGTAGTGATCCGATGCAGAGTTCCGAAGGCGCATTTAATACGAAATATTGTAAATCACCAAACTGTATTACAGATCCAGATTACAGTATTTGGGCTGGTGTACAGGAGTTTAAACATGCGATAGAAAGAGCCGGAGTAACGAGTCCAGGAGACATGGACCATATCAAAACAGCCCTTCAAGCTTACAACTTCGGGACAGGATTTTTCGATTTTATTGGTGCAAATGGTGGTAAATATACCAAAGAACTAGCAATCAAATTTTCACAACAACAATATCAAAAAGTGAAACATACGGGTATGTATCGTTGTGTAAGGCCAGAGATGATACCCTACTCTGCGTGCTACGGCGACGCGCTTTATGTCGATGCTGTTTTAAAGTATTATCAGCCGGGTTCTATCGTTTCTGGTGGAGGAGGAAATCCAGGAAGTGGTGGAAGTAGCGGTTCAAAAGTTGCTGATGTAGGTCGCCAATGGATAGGTCGTTCTACCTATGTATTTGGTGGAGGACGTAACACAAATGACATTGCAAGAGGGATTTTTGATTGTAGTAGTTTTGTACGTTGGGCATTCGAACAAGTAGGGATGTACACCAGTCCGATAGGAGCTGTAAGTACGGAAACATTAAATAAAATCGGTACAAAAGTATCAGCAAATGATATGAAACCGGGTGATGTTATTTTCTTTGATACCTACAAACATGACGGACACGTTGGAATTGTAATTGATAAGAATACGTTCATAGGATGCCAAACGAATAAAGGTGTTTCTATAGAAGATTTAAATAATCCGTATTGGAAAAAAGTCTTTTCTGGTCATGTAAGAAGGTTCTAAAAACCGAAGGAATGGGAGACTGAAAGAATGAAAGATAAACGAAAATTTTTGTTTATTGTGTTTGTCATTTTAGTTGTAGGTGTGACAGCTTTTAATATCTATTTGAGCAAAAAGTCAATGAGTGATGGCAAAGAAAAACAGTTAAAACTTTCAAATGAATTACTAACAAAACAAAATGAAGACTTAAAAAAACGACTAGATAAGGTGCTTCCTTCCGCACAGGAACAACAGAGAAGAGCATACTTATCGACAGCCGAAACATTTATACAATTATCATTTCACAGAGAAAAAGAAGGGTACAGCGAGCGAAAAGAAAAGGCAAAATCCATTATGAGCGAAGAACTTTTACAACAATTTTATCCAACTGATAAATACGAATTAGGAGATACGTATAAAACGAAACCAATAGAAATGAAGTTTTATTTACAAGAAAATGAACCCGATAAAGAGGAGGTAAATGTGTTAGCTGAATTTATAAATGTCACGACAGATTCAACGCAAAACCGAGAAGAAAAAGTAAACAATGTGTTACGAATCATCATGAAAAAAGATAAGGAAACATGGCGAGTTACAAGTGTGGAAGAGTTAAATATGAAAGTTTTATAACGAAAAAGGTGGGGTGAGAGTGTGATAGGAGCGATTGGTAAGAAGAGTGAAAGAATTAATCTAAGAAAAAATAAATCGTGGGTCTACCTAACAATTATCAGCTTTCTATTTTTGGGTTTTTTCGCTTTCTTGACATCAAAAATTTATATGCCAAACGATGAAAAACTATTCCATACAGAGACAAATAAAGTAATTAAGTTGTCGGGTATGGGGAAATTGATTGTAGAAAAAAGGGAATACAATCCACACAAAAACTTTATACAAATTTACTTTCGATTAGAAGGATATGAGGAAACAGGATATACATTTAAGGCACAGCAAAAAGCAAATCCAGGTGTTCAGTTACCTGTCAAAGTATTGTATGAAGAGAACGGAAAATACGTTGTAGAAGTAAAAGAGTTATCTCCGAATTGGGGAGCGTTAGCTTTTGATATTTACAATAAAAACGGTGAAAAAGAACAAATGGATATTCGTAAATTCACACAAGATGTTAATGAATATGAAGAAGAAAATGCAGCAACAAAAAGTCCGAATAAATTAGTTCAGACGATTTTTACCGATCAAAGTAAAACAAAAGCAAATGATGAATTGTTAGCTGAAGATAAAAAAACATATGAGCTAGATTTTATAGAAAGAGACAAAAAGGATATCGAAACAAAGATCAAAAATTACGGTAAAGCAATCAAACTGGAAGAAGAAAATGCAAAGACAGTTTATGAAAAGGTAAAAGAATTACAAGATGAAATGAAGTACCAAACTGAAGCAGAAAAAACGGAAACACAATCAAAAATAGCATCCTTAGAATCAAAAATAAAATCATCAGAAAAGAACGTTGAATTGTTTAAAGGAGAACAAAAAATCGCACGAGATAAAATCAAAAAGTTAGAGCAAAAGGAACATGAGATTAATAAAAAGTGAAAAAAGTCATGTCGTCAGTGAGTACTCACCAGTGGAATTTGAGTACTCAGTGAGTGCTCATCTGGTGGTTTTTGTATCGTCAGCGAGTACTCATCAGTTGGATTTGTGTCATCAGTGAGTACTCACCTAGAGGATTTTCTTGCCCCCATCGTTTTGCTAGGCTCCGCCTAGCCCCACACCCTCGGTGGGGGCAAAAACCCCTTATGCTCTTCTCACTATTTTTTGATCTCTACCCAGAATTGCAGAAAGGAGCGGAAATTGTGAATCTAAAAATAAGAGATATAGATCCAGTTGCCTTAAAGAAAATAGATGAAATAGCAAAAAGGAAAGGAGTATCTAGGCAAAAATTTTTGAAAGCTCAAATTGAAATGTTGGCATTTTTTCAGCAACAAAATAAAAGGGAAATGGAATTAGAAAATCTCATTGAAAAGAACATCCATATGATGAGTGATTGTTATAGTGCAATGGAAAAAATGAATGAGTTTATTCAAATGATGATGCAGGATGTTGAAAATGAGTAATGCCGTTCCTGTTCAGTCTTCCATCACACCGGGTGTTGTTTTAAAAACGAAATTTGTGTTACCAAGTTCGGACGCTTTTCAGAACTATATTGAGTATGTAGATCGGGAGGAGGCGAAAAGTGAAGTGAAGCTGAATCCGAAGATGTTTGAAACGTATCAAGACTATATGGGAAATTCAGAAAAGACATCGGCACTATTTACGGAACACGCAAATCGTTTAACAGAAAGTGAGAAAAAGTCCTTAAAGGAAATGTTTAAAACCGCTCATGAAAATGGAAGTATCATGTGGCAAGATGTCATTTCTTTTCATAATCCCTGGTTAGAGGAACAAGGCATTTATGATTCAAAAACAAAAACATTGGATGAAAAAAAGTTAATGGATGTAACACGGCTTGCGATGAAGGAAATGCAAAAAAGAGAGGGGATAGAAAAAAGTTCAATCTGGTCAGCAGCTATTCATTTTAACACGGACAATATTCATATTCATGTCGCAACTGTTGAACCATTTCCAACGAGAGAACGTGGTAAAAGAAAACCCAAAACATTAGATGCGATGAAGGGTAAAGTCGTAAATAATTTGTTGGATCGCAAGCAGGAACAAAAACAAATTAATGATCTGATTCGAAACAATATGGTGGGAAGGAAAAAAGAAGATTCCGTTTTTGATTGGCGTAATCAACATTTGAAACCATTGTTTTTACAAATCTATAAACAGTTACCAAGTGATAAAAGACAGTGGCAATATAGCTACAATACGATTCAACCATTAAAGCCGCAAATTGATGAATTAAGCAGTCGGTATATTCAACACCATCATAAAAAAGATTACGATCAGTTTCTCCAAAAGTTAGATAAAGAAGTGCAAGTTTTTAAAGAAGCATATGGGGAAGGAAAGTATGATAAGAAGCAATATGAAAATTACAAGACGAATAAAATCAGTGATCTGTATAAAAGAATGGGTAACGCTTTTTTACAAGAAATGAAGGCATATGATAAAGAACAAAAGAGAATCCATCACATGAAAAAATCAAAGCCGTTTCAAAAATTTCAACAGAATGTATCTATTCAGTATTCTATGAGAAAGATGGAGCGTGCTTTTAAAAGTGAATATGAAAGTTGGAAGAACCAAAAGTATTATGAGCGCATGCAAAAAGAAAGTGCATACCAAAATGAGAGGGGTTATTAAATGAGTACAATTAGAAGACAGGTAACGATGGATCAAGAGACAGAGGATTATATAAATGATTACATGGAGGAACATGGAATTCGATATACAGGGGAAGCAATGGGAAGAATTTGCAAGGAGCATGAAGCGGCAAAAAATACAGAATGGTCGTTAAATTATGTAACGGAAGTGGTATCAAAAAACTTACATGATGTGTTAAAAAGTGAGCTAACAAAAATTCGTCTTGGTGCAAATAGTGCGGATAGAAATACGCAAATTTTAATTGAGTTATTAAATGGTTATTTCTTTTTAGAGGGCGTAGATAGTCTTATTACGACTGATAAGCAAGAGATGGGAAGTGTGAAGATAGCAAAAGAAGTCGTAGCGGAACGAATTAGTCATGCAAGACAAAAACGTTTAGATCATGAGGAATCAAAGAACAATGTAACGTAAGCTACATTGTTTCTTTTTATAAAAATACAGGAGGTTATAAGGATGTTATTATTTCATGAAGATATCGCATTAGGGGTCATCAAAGAGGTTGGAGAAGGTGAACTTGTTTTACTTGTAAAAGATGAAGAACTAACAATCAAAATTACACGAGAACAAGAGGAAGAACTTGCAGTCCATGTCATGAATCAAGAAAATATGTTAGTTCCGGTTAACGTAAAAACACATGCGCTTTTCTTTGATACAACGGAGAGATGGAACGAAGAAGAAATGGAAGAATTACAAAGTGCGAGTGAAAGTGTAGGAGAAGAATATGAGTAAAAGTTATAAGAATAAGTATCAAAAGAAATCACCGGAAGAAAAAAGAGAAGAAGTTCAAGCTTTAACAAAAAAGATGGAAAAAAACGTAGAAGGCTATTTCCGTACACCAGAAGATATGAAAGAATATTTAACGTTTATGGCAAAGTTTTATAAATATTCACCACAAAATGTTTCGTTAATACAAGCGCAATTTCCAGGAGCCCAAGCAGTGGGCTCTTTTTCTTTTTGGGAAAAAGCGGGCTTCCCTGTTGTTACAGGCGTAGGACATAAAGGAATTAAAATTCTTGTTCCAAACCGAACTGTAGCAAGATTTAAGGACAAAAAAGGGACATGGAAATCCGTTAAAAAGGCAAACGAAGATGAGAAAAAACAAATTGAATCTAAAAGTGTAGAAGTGAAACCAGGTCGGTTATATTTTGCTGTCGGTCATGTGTTTGACCTGTCTCAAACAAACGCAAAAGCGGAAGATCTACCTCGTATTTTTCCGAATCGTTGGCTAGAAGGGAGCGTTACGGATTACCAGAGTTTGTATAAAGGAATGGAAGCCATTGCGGAAAAAAACGGTCTAAAAATTATTGAGCCAAAGCAAGAACTTGGGGTCGCAAAGGGAGTTAGTTACACCTTAACAAAAGAGGTTGCGTTGAATCCTAGAAACAGTGAATTACAAAATGTTAAAACACTTCTTCATGAATTGGCACATGCCAAACTTCATACAGCAGAGACACATATGAATTACACAGCACCAGAAAAAGAGTTTCAAGCAGAAATGACAGCTTACGCCGTTTCTTCTTATTTTGGAATTGATACAAGCGAATATTCATTAGGATATTTAGCGAGCTGGACACAAGGAAAAGAAATGAAAGATAAAACCAAGTTGTTGAAAGAAGTACATGAAACTTCGATTGAATTTATTGAAACAATTGAAAATATGTTAGAAAAGGAAAAAGAAAAAACGAATGAAAAGGGAGTAGATAATATGTCAAAACATGTGTCTGATAATGGAAAAGAGCATGTAGTAACAGTTGAAATACTAGATAAGGATATAAAAGACGGTGAGATTGCAAAATTACACATGGTGGATGCAGAAACCAAAGAAGTATATCATATGGCAATTTATGATCCGGGCGTATTGGACCGTGATGAATTTTATAATGGCGAAAGGGATGTTTCTAATATTGAACATATCTTTAAAGGAGATGTTTATGAAAAAGTAAAAGATACTCTCCTTGATAGAAACGAAAGTCAATCATTTACTGTACGTGAAGAAGATATGCTTATTCCTTTAAGTGAGTTAGAACAAGATGATCGATACGCTATTTTATTTAACACAGAAAAATATGAAGCGGCTAAAATAAAAGAAAATGAAAAGCAGAATGAAAATAGAGAACAGAATGAAAGTGAAAAAAATATTTTATTGGTCGAATTTATGAGTTTAAGTAACACGGCACAAGAGCTTGTTTCTGTTGCAGAGTTAAGGGAACAAGCAGATAGGAACCGTGAGTTTGAACCTGTAGAAGGTGGAGAAAAATTGAGTGATAAAGAATTTATTGATGCATTTAACGTGGCAAATCAAGAGAAGTATGCAGCATTAAATCAGGATGAAATTACTCGTCCAACTATGTTAATTCAATGGAGCGAAAACGAAAATTTTAAGGGTAGTCAGTTGATTCCATTTGGAGAGGCCAATGAAAAAATGGCTGAAGTCATTAAAAATATTGAAAAAGCAAAAGAGGAAGCAAGAGAAAAGGATGAATACGTACCATATGATAAAACCCGTTATCATATTGCCATTCCAAAAGAAGTAGATAGAGATTTTGGGAGAATGGAGCTTGTGAGTATGGATCGTTTGGATATGGGGGATGGGGACTACAAGACACCGTATGAACAAGTATTAAACGAGAAAAGGTATTTATCGGATGAAGTAAAACAAGCGTTACGAGATGAAGTGATGAATTATAGAAATAACAAAGAAATACCGATGGAAAAAGCACAAGAAAATCCATTAGAAAAACCGAAAGAGACACCCAATCACTTAGTTACAATTGAAGTATTAGCAAACAGTATACAAGATGAAGAGCAGGCAAGAATCCACATGATGGATGCCGTTACGAAAGATATCAATTATTTGTCTGTATGGAATCAAGATAAAACAGATCGGGACGATTTATATGTTTCCCTCATGGAAAAGAACGGGAAACGAGAAAATGTGTATCTAGATAACATTTTGAAACCAGATTTATATGAAAAGGTTCAAAGCTCTATATTTGATGGAAGAGGAAATTTGTCATTTATTGTTTATGAAAAAGATGCAAATATGAGTCTAGATGAAATCGTAAAAGATGAACGATATGGACTCTTAGTTGATAAAGCGGAGGGACAAAAAGATTACTCATTTAATGAAAAAGAAGTGGAAATATATAAAGAAATGAAAAAGGAAGGATATGCACCTATTGTCTCTTTAGATCAACAAATTCAACCTTCAAAAGAAAAGGAGCCAACTACGTTAGATAAGGATTTAAGCCAAAAATTCGAAGCATACAGACGTTCACAATATGAAGAAACACCAGATAATATTGATAGCATTGTCACTCGTGTAAAAGCTGAAGAGCGGTATTATACAACGAAATATGTTTCGATTGATAATGAGCTGGTAAGCCAGGAACACGTAGTAAAATTAGAAAATCAAGTGGATGAGAAACTTGGGAAAGAAGGAATAACGGTGAATCAGTCTACAACTTCAAATGAAATGGATGTAGATAAAAGTTTTCAACCATTAAACGGAAAACAAATGAACAACAAGGAAAAAGAAAAGGAGCGAGAGCCTATTGATCCAGGTAATGTAGACAAGTCAAAGATTACAAAGAAATCAAGTAGAAAAAGAGAAACAATGGAAATGGAACGATGAAAAATTGTATAGCAGGAACGCCAGATTAAATCATTTTTTGTTACTCAATTGAGAAAACAGAAAGTGATTTTTTTATATCTAGAAATGAAAGAGGGTAAAAGGAAAAGCCCTCTTTCTCATTTGTAAAACGAAAGGAGAGAATGTCATGAATGTATGACTGTTTGCGAGCTGTATGTTCCTTGTAGCAGTCTTTTTGAACACATTGTTATTATTCAGTCACAGAATGATGAAAAAGCGGAGAAATAAGAAGTGGAAGCGTAAAACTGAGATTGCAGATTAATAGGAGGTAGTACGTATGGGAAAAACATTATTTATTGCGGAAAAGCCGAAGGTAGCCGTTGAATTATTAAAATCACCTAGATTTAGAAACTCACAAAAATATCCGGGTAGTAAGCCGTATTACGGATACTATGAAAATGAAAATTACATTATTAGTTGGTGCCGGGGGCATTTATTAGAGTTAAAACATCCGGAGGAGATGGACGAGAGGTACAAAGAATTTAAATTTGATCACTTACCCATTATTTTAGAGCCGGAATATAAAGAGAAATCGGATAGTCTAGAACAAATTCAAATATTAATTAAGTTGTTAAATCGTCCCGATGTGGATCATGTGGTCAACTCCTGTGATGCAGATAGAGAGGGGGAACTTATCTATCGAGAATTATATGAATATGCAGGTGTGAACAAGCGAGAATCTCGTCTTTTTATCTCTTCCTATGAGGCCGCAGAATTAGAAGGAGCATTAAACCGATTAGAACCAGGAACAGACTATGACGGGCTTGCTCAATCCGCTAAAGCAAGGCAATACCTGGATTATATTCTAGGGATTAATGTTACAAGGGGCTGTACATCCAAACTAGCAAGAAACCAATTCTTATTGGCTTCTGGTCGTGTTCAAATGTGTATCTTGAATGAAATCCGTCAGAGAGAAATCGCTATCCAAAATTATAAAGAACAAACCTATTACAATTTAAAGCTACTAACGGAAAATGGTTTATCACCAGTAATGAAAACAGAAGATCAACTGATAGATCCATCGCCACTACAAAAGCTTGGAGATAGCTTGAAAGAAACGAATGTAATCGTAACGGAATTTAAAGAGAGTACGAGAAAAAAGAAACCAAAATTACTATATAACTTAACGGATATCTACAAAGATGCTCACGCCAAACTGAAGATAAATGCGGAAACAGCAAAAAAACATATTCAGAGTTTGTATGAAGAAGGCTTTATCACATATCCTCGTTCTTCATCTAGGCACTTACCTACAGAACAAGTGGAACGAGTGAAAGAAGTAATGGGGGCATTAGAAAAAAGCTCCTATGCAAATCTCGTACAACAAGTAATCCCATCTTCTATTACAAAAAAACACACTACATTTAATGATGAATTAGTCAGTAGTCACTTTGCCATCATCCCAACAACAAAATTATATGTCGGGACCAACCGAGATCCATTAGAAAAACAGTTATATGACTTAATTGTAAAACGATTTATCGGGAATTTTATGAAACCAGCAATCTACTTGGTAAGAGAAGTACATTTTATAGATCAAGAGGGAAACACATACAGTACAAAAGAAAAGATCCTACAAGAGAAAGGGTTTCTAAGTGTGTTTCAAGAGGATATAGAAGAAGGATCAGTTGAAACATTTCAGATACCTATTTTAAGAGAAGGGGATTCTTTCAGAATCGTTCAGTATGACTTGATTGAGTCTCGAACAAAGAAACCAGCCTTTCATACGGAAAGTTCCATTTTAACCTTTATGGAGACGGCAGGACGTAAATTGGATGATGAACATTTGAAAGAACTTATGAAAGGAAAGCGGATTGGGACAGTCGCAACGGAAGAAACGTTTATTCCGAAACTGTTAGAGCGAAGCTATATTGATGTTACCAACAGTCAGATTCGAACAACTAATATTGGTCGTGCGTTTATAGATGCTTTTCCGGTAGATGAAATCAAAAATCCAGCTTATACGGCTGAAATGGAAGGGATGATCTACATGATCGAAAAGAAAGAAATGAAATATGAGGAATTTGTAGAGAAAACAAATACGTTTGTAAAAGATACGGTGGAACAATTAGGTGCAATGGATGATAAGGTGTCGGATAGCATTATTAATACTTGGAATCAGCAAATTGAGGTGTGCAAATGCCCTTGTAGAAAAGGAAAAATCCTTCATAAAGGTAATTTCTATGGTTGCAGTAATTATCCGGAATGTGAAATCTCTTTACCGAAAAAAATTAAAGAAAAAGCGATTCCAGAAGCACAAGCGAAAAAGCTGTTTGAGGATAAGAAAACAGATCTTTTAAAAGGATTTAAGTCCAATGAGAAGGAGTTTTCCGCTTATCTAGTGTTACATGAAGGGAAAGTTAAATTTCAGTTCCCAACACAAGAGGAGCTGTCATTTGGTAAATGTCCAAAATGTAAAAAAGGGGATATGCTTCATCGTAAAACATTTTATGGATGCACGGAGCATAAAAATGGATGTGATTTTATGTTACCAGCCAAGATGAAAGGGAAAGCAATCCCTGGTAATCAGATGAAAAAGCTAATTCAGTATAAAACAACGGATTTTATCAACGGCTTTCAAGGAGAAAAGGGAGAATTTACAGCAGCTATCTATATGGAAGCGGACGGAAGTTTGAAATTCCGTTTTCCAACGACTGAAGATCGTACAATTGGCAAATGTCCATTATGTAAGAGTAGAGTTCTTGTAGGGAAAAGTAACTACTTATGTGAGAAATACAAAAAAGGCTGTGACTTCATTATTTTTGGTACATTCTCTGGTAAAAATCTAAGTAGTAACCATGTGAAAAAATTATTAGAGAAGAATGTAACGGATCAGATCAAAGGGTTTATCTCGAACAAAAACGGGAAGAAATTTGATGCTCGTTTATCATACAGCGTACAGGAGAAGCGATTAAAATTCTTATTCGGCAAATAAAAATGAAATGTATCAACTATAAGTAGCAAAAGAGGACTAGGAAACGGAATAGTCCTCTTTTTTATTTCATTTTATAGAGTAAAGGGGGGATTCCGTAATGGCACATGTCAGTACGGAGGATGCGATGAAAGCAAGAAAAGTTGACTTGATTTCATATTTGGAAGCAAAGGGAGAAACGTTTAAGAAAGAGGGAAACTATTACCGTCATACGGAACATGACAGTCTCATCGTTAAAGGAAATCAATACGCCTGGAATAGTCGTGGCGAAAAGGGCTATGGAGCGATTAGCTTTGCGATGATGTACTATGAAATGACATTTCCGCAAGCTGTATTAGACATCAATAAAGGGGATTACAAAGAGTTTGATCGTTCAAAAGCTGAAGAGGAACGCAAAAAAGAGCAGCAGCCTTTTAGTTATCCAAAACACTTAGAGGTGCCGAAACAAACAGAAATCAAGCAATACTTAATTGATGAGCGGAAAATAGATCCTCGCCTGGTGAACTGGCTGATTAAAAAGGATCTTATCGTCCAGGATAAGAAAAATAATGTCGTGTTCAAATGGAGGGAAGAAGGAGGCAAAGGGCAAGTCATTGGAATGAACCGCCAAGGCACTGTAAAAATGGAGAATAAAAGAGGCAGCTTTAAACAAATCGTCCCGAATTATGAAAAAATCAATGCAGGTTTTACGGTTGATGTGGGTAAGCCAGATAAGATCTATTTTTATGAAGATCCAATCGACATGTTATCTCATTGGAGCATTAAACAAAATAATATCCAAAACGCTCGCCTGGTTTCTATGCATGGTTTGAAGTCCAAAACAGTGATTGAATCTTTAATGGATGCGAAAAAAGAAGGGCACGATATTAAAGAGGTCATTATGGCAGTTGATAATGATAAGGCTGGGAGAGACTTCATTCAAACGATGAAATGCTTTGTAGATCTTAAAGAGGATATTCCAAAGAATGAAAAAGAAGATTGGAACGATGTCCGGAAGAAACAAGTGAGTGAGCAACAGGCAAAAGAAACAGCCCAACCAAAGAAAGTAAAACCAATTAAAGAGGTGGAGAGAAGTGTCTAATCTACCAGAAATGCCAAACATATTACAAATTTTGATTTATGGTTTTATCCTTTATGTTCTTTTCCGTATTTGTAAATTTATGTACCGAAAGTTTCGGGAGCGAAGAATACTGAAGCGAATAGCTAAGTCCGGTATTCGCTATATAGACAAAATGGATGGACGTCAATTCGAAGTGTATCTGAAGGCTCTCTTTCGAGAACTTGGGTACTCACCGATGGTTACAAAGCAGTCAAATGATTTCGGAGCGGATCTGGTATTGAAGGGGAAAAATCGTATTGTAATCCAGGCGAAACGCTACGGGATGAAAAATAGAGTCGGCATCAGTGCCGTACAAGAGATATATGCAGCACAAGCCTATTACAAAGCACATGAGGGCTGGGTTGTAACAAACAGTGTATATACAAGACAAGCAAAAGAATTAGCGGAAGCTTGCAATGTAAAACTAATAGATCGTGTAGAACTTCAGAAACTGATTAATAAAATTAATCCCGAATATTCGGCTGAAGATGTATATCAAGGGGTAACACCTGCAGAACGGAAATGTCCAACATGTAAACATGATTTAGTCGTTCGTAATTCAAATAAAACAGGAAATAAGTTTTTTGGCTGTTCCCAATATCCTACATGTACACATACAGAACCAATAAATACATGAGCTGTGATGAAAATCCAGCTCTTTTGTTATTTTTAGGAATTAATTAAAAGAATCATACTCTCATCAAAAAACGGCTTCTCAGATTTCGTTATAACAAATGTTTATTTAGAAGTGAATGACATAAGACCTAAACAACAAGAAATGTGTTATAGGCGAAAATAAGCAGTTTAAAGCGAGTTAAGGATGTTATTAAGAATTTTTTATAAAATATCTGAAAAAAGAAACGAATAACCTTGTAAGGTTGTTCGTTTTGTTATAAAATAACCTTACAAGGTTATTTTATAAAGATAAGGAGTGAAAATATTGGAGAATATAGTAAAAGAAATTATTGATGATTTAGAGTATCTGTTCAAGAATGGAGAAATTGGCATGGAAGTAAGTAATCCGGCTTACTATCAGAGGTTTTGTAAAGTACTGGATGCAACAGAAATGCGCTATGATTTACACATTCATGAATATGATGAGGATTCCCTAGTTGTTAAATTAGTGTAAAATACAAATGTTTTAAGGGGTTCATTTTCTTGAAGTATAAAAAGGGAATGGGGAGGAAAAGGATATGAAAATTGGTACATCTGAATGGCTTTCTCTTAGTAAGGATATTAAGCTGAAGTTGATCCGTTTGGCTGTCATAGATAGTAAATATAAACAAGCAAAATAAAAACCCTTCATTTGCTTAACAGCAAACAAAGGGCTTAGTTAATGAGTGACTGAAGAAGAAGGAAATCTAGTCCATTTCCTTCTTTATTTATTGTAACATAAAAGGAAAAGCACAAACAAAGGAGAATTCCCATGAAAGAAATTGATAAATACATGACACCATCTGAAGCAGCTTTTTATTGGGGGATTCCTCGCGAGACAATTAAGAATAAATATAGCCCCTCTCTAATGAACGAGAAGCAAATAAATGATTTAGAGCGCATGCTACAAGAAGGTTTAGTGAAGTACTTTTTGCATCCTGAAGGGAAGCGTAAGGAATGGATTATAAGCCGACAGGCAATGTATGAATGGTTTGGTGAACCAAAATGCAAGTAGGAAAGGGTGTAGACTTGAAATAAAGTTGTACTGTTTATAAAAAAGTCGTATCGCTTTGAAAAAAGGTTAATTATTTATAATGGGAGTTTAAAGATTGTTGTGATTCCCCTATTTTTAACAACGTTAAGAAAGTTTCAATGCTATCGGAAAGGAACAGTTGATGAATTATACCAAAAATCGGAAATATATAATAGAAAATAAATTTCATATAGAGGTGGAATTATATGCCTAAAATTGACAATATGTTAGCAATTCTATGGATGCTTCGTTCAGGTGAAAAAATTACTGCAAAACAAATTTCAGAAAAGTTAGAGATGAATATAAGGACTGTGTATCGTTATATTGATACAATTTCAACAAGTGGCGTACCTATAATTTCAGAACCAGGACATAACGGTGGATACACTTTATTGAACAATTTTATTGAGGCTCCTCTTTTTTTTGATTTTGAGGAGCAAACTTCACTATTTCACGCTGCTGTTTTTGCAGAAGAAGCTGGATATTATGGAGGTGAAGCACTAAATAGGGCCATTTCAAAACTAAGTAAATACTCAAATCAAGAGCAGGAAGCAAAGATAAACCAACATTTAACTAGTCTAGAAGTAATAAGTCGATTAAGTTCACTCTCTATGGAACCTTTTTTGAAGGAGTTGGAGCAGGCCGTAGCTGACGGGTACTCAGTAAAAATTCTTTACTATAAAAGTGGCGAAAAGCAATTAAATGATAGATTGGTCGATCCGTACAGAATTATCTATTGGAATAATAAGTGGTATGTGATTGGATTTTGTCATCTTAGGAATGATATCCGTAGTTTTAGAGTAGATCGAATTGAAAGTCTCATGCTAACCGAAAATAAGTTTAACCGGCCAGAAAATTTTTCAGCGCGTGACTTTTTTATAAAAAATCTTCTTCCAACTATAGAAGATAAGGAAGGGATTATTTCTTTGGTTATTAGTGGGGATAAAAGTGTATTGGCTGATATTTGCCAACATTGGTTTTTAGGACATTATTTACAAGAACGGACTTTAAATCAAGCAGTTTTTCTTCTTGAAAAAGATATAATACATACATATGTACCTTATTTACTTCTACCGTACAATAAATCTATTAAAGTTATTGAGCCAATAAGTCTTAAGAAAAGAATTATTGGAGTTCTGTCGGAATTAATAAAATTTCATCAAGTATGATAACTTCCCTGACGTTAACTGTCAGGGAAGTTATATTATAATATCTATATCAATTGTGATTGGGGTGTTATTTGATGCAAACAAAAAAAGTTTTTCTATACGTATTTAATACAATGTCGGACTGGGAATATGGATATTTAATTGCTGAACTAAACTCAGGAAGATATTTCAAAAAAGATTTAGTACCTTTAAAAGTAATTACAGTAGGAGCTAATAAAGAAATGATTACTACTATGGGAGGACTGAGCATAAAACCAGATATTTCCCTTGATGAATGTACTCTTGAGAGTAAAGATCTTTTAATTTTACCAGGAGGGACTACTTGGAGTGAAGAAATTCATCAACCTATCTTGGAAAGAATTGGCCCAGCTTTAAAGCTTGGCACTATTGTTGCTGCAATTTGTGGTGCAACTGAGGCCCTTGCGAATATGGGATACTTAGATACTAGAAAGCATACAAGTAATAATTTAGAATACACTAAAATGGTATGTCCTAATTATAAAGGAGAAAAGTTCTATGAGTTGGGATCTGCGGTATCTGATGCGAATTTAGTTACTGCATCGGGAATAGCTCCTCTGGAATTTGCGATGGAAGTACTGAAAAAATTAGATGTATTTGCACCCGACACATTACATTCATGGTATAACCTAAATAAGACTCATAAACCTGAATACTTCTTCCAGTTAATGAATTCAATAAATAGCTGAGCTAAAAAATCAACTTAGCAGTTTTATATTAGTTCAAATAAAAATAATGAAGTAACTGAAAAGCTCACTTTCTCTATTTTGTTTTGCAGAGAAGTTGGGCTTTTTAATTTGGAATTTCCTTAAAGTTGTAAATCCGGATTTTCTTGACGCTACCCCCAAAGGGGGATAATAATGCAAGAGGAAAGACTTTCTCCCTGGGGAGGCTTCAAGAGTACATTTAGTTTGATTTTTCGGTTTTGGATTATTATGTTTCTCGTGTATGGTGAAAGCCTGATACAATAGAATGGAGTCGAAATTCGAAATACCCTTAGGTAGCTCTCATAGGTGTAAGATCTATGGGGGCTTTTTCAATATAGATTATAAAAAATTTCACGTACCGTATTATTTTTAAAAAACAAAGTACCCAAACAATAGTCTACATTTAATCCTATGTTGGATTGATCCTCTAAATGGCCTAGTGACAGGGTTCCTGCTCTAGTCCGCAGTAATATTACCTAATAATGGATTTTTTGTGTTTTTAAGCTTTAATTGTCCATTTCCTATATTGGAGTTTATACTGTTTAAAAACAATATAGAGAAAAGGGGTTCAAGCATTGAAAAGAAACTGGAGCCAAATTGAACTAGAACAACAATTTTCCTTATTCCCAAATGAAATTAACTTAATCATGAATAAACGAACCCATGCTAACCGGCTAGGTTTTGCAATTCTACTTAAATACTTTCAACAAGAAGCTCGATTTCCTAATGACAAACATGATGTACCCACAGTTGTTGTACAATATGTAGCGAATCAAATTGATGCTGCTGTTACTGATTTTTTTGATACATACGGTTGGGGTGGCAAGGAGCGGAGCTACACAGCTCATCGAAAAGAAATACGTAATCTATTTGAGTTTCGAGAACTTACTGCGAAAGATAAGAAACGTTTTTTTGAGTGGTTAAGAGAACAAGTTCAATCTACACATGATACAGAACACTTACAAACGCAAGCGTACAGTTTATTTCGTATGTGGAAAGTTGAACCTCCTTCTGTAGGAAGCTTAAAACGAATGATTGAGTCTGCCATTGACATGTTTGAAAAAGATTTATATACAACCACTTACAAGCAACTATCTCCCACCGCATGTTCCAGATTAGACGCTTTACTACACTCTCATTTTGATGAAGAATCTCATAAGGTGGGGAAATCAGAATACTATGCTGAGGAACAAGACGATATCTTGACATTTCGGCAATTGTTATCTTCACCAGGCAAAGGAAGTGTAAATACAATGGAGTTAGAAGTTAAAAAACTTTTGGCCATTCAACATCTTCAAATTCCTTCGGGTTTATTTAAACAAATCCCCCCTAAATTAATAACGAAATATAGTCTCCGTGCAGCTACTGAGACGGTTACTGAATTACGTGCTCATCCCAAACATATTCGTTATACCTTGCTTGCAATTTTATTTTGGCAGCGTCTTGCTGAGGTGATTGATTATTTAACAGATCTACTTGATGAAATGACTCATAAGTTTGGGAATAGGGCGAAAAATAAAACTCATACAGAAGTGATAGAAGAGTTACAGCGAGTTCAAGGAAAAAATAAATATATTATTAATCTTTTAGAAGCAACTGTAGAAAATCCAAATGGCGTCATTCAAGATATTTTATATCCCATTGTAACTTCTGAAACCATTCAGGATATTATTAAAGAAATGAAAAGAACGAAACAAGAGTATAAGGGCTCACCATACCATTTCGGGAAAATTGTACGTTTAGACATATTTTAGACAGAAATCAACCGATTCCCTGTACGTTAAGAAATCGGTTATTTATTTTATGGCTTTTTTATACAGTTTTTATCTCCCGCTGTTCAATAACTTAATTCTGTATATTTATCTGAACATACATAAGTTTACAAGGTTTTTGAACACAAAAAAGGAGAAATCCTATGTTTTTTGGTTCGATATTAACGTGTACAGAAATATACAATTTTCTGTACACGAAAAAGAGATTTAGCTGTCAAGCAAAATACGGGCTAAATCTCTATACATATGGAATATGAACTTTTTAAGAAATGGACCACCACTTATAAAAAATCTTTAATGTAAATTTCATTAAAAATACTTTTCAATCGAGGCTAAGTTACTATAGGAATACTTTAATATTTTTTTAAAAGTAGTCTAAAGGTATTTCCGGTCTACGCTTCACAGGAATTGATGATAATTTCTTGTTTTTGGAAAATGGATGATAACCCTTGTATATATTCCTTCTTGAGATTGAATAGAAATATCATGCCCTAATTTTAAAGCCATTTGCTGCGCAAGATGCAGGCCCATTCCCGTAGATTTTGTATGGATTCTTCCGGTCGAACCGGTAAACCCTCTCTCAAATACGCGGTGTATATCTTCTTCCTTGATTCCAATGCCTGTATCTTGAATCAGCAATCGTTTTTCTCTACTATCTTCTTCACAGCGGACAGAAATTTTCCCGCCTTCATTTACATACTTCAAAGCATTGGCTGTAATCTGGTCTATGATAAATGCAAGCCATTTACTATCGCTTTGGACGAACTGCTGTGCTTCTTCCATATGAAAGTGAATCCGTTTCGTAATGAAGATTTTTGCATATTTCTTTACACTTTGTTTAACGATTTGATTTAACTGCACATCTGTAATGAAATAGTCTTTAGAAAATGAATCGATTCGTGAATAATAAAGAGCCTGCTCTACATAATTGTCAATTTTGTTTAGCTCATCTTCAAACTTATCTGCAAGAAAGTCTACTGTTTTTCCCGTACTGTTCTCAATAAGTAGACTGCTTGCCGCGATCGGGAGCTTTATCTCATGAATCCATGACATAATAA
This sequence comes from Bacillus cereus group sp. N11, assembly GCF_016483605.1. Taxonomy (NCBI): domain Bacteria; kingdom Bacillati; phylum Bacillota; class Bacilli; order Caryophanales; family Bacillaceae; genus Bacillus; species Bacillus cereus group sp. N11. Next base: position 41,956 of record NZ_JAEHBN010000009.1, on the reverse strand, counting down.
AATCTTGATAGTCCACCTTCTCTTCAAGCAACTTATTAAGCTGCTTAGCATGATTGTCATTCATTTTTTTTATCATCTTGAGATATAAAGCTTGATCATAATTTTGTGGTTTCAGCATTTCTACAGGGAAATCTTTCTGCTCATTTTTTATTAGATTATTTATTTCCATATAAAAAGACCTTCGGTAATAATATCCGATAGTAATATACAGACTTATAAATAGGAGACCAATAACATGAGTATATAATAGGTTTCGAATAACAAGATTCCGGCTATCGTTTACAACCATAATTAATGACACAAAAAGCATCAAGATGAAGTACAGTGTGAAAAAGAATCGTTTATCTTTTACATATTGAAAAAAACTCATACAATGATATACCCGTATCCTTTCTTAGTGGTAATGAAGTCTTCCTTACCGAGTTCAGTGATTTTTTTGCGTATACGTGCAATATTAACCGCTAAAGTATTTTCGTCCACGAATCTTTCATCAGCCCAAAGGCTGCGCATTATTTTTGTCCGGCTTACGACTGTCCCTTTATTTTGCATGAGGAGGTTAAAAATAATAAATTCATTTTTAGATAGCGCAATCGTTTCATTCATATAAGACACATTGTAACTGTTAAGGTCAAGTACAATTCCATCATACTCTAGGATATTTAACTCTATGTCTTCTATATACGTGTACGTCCTGCGCAGGAGGGCATTAATTTTTGCCATCAAAACATCTGTGTGAAACGGTTTGTTAACGAAATCATCCCCACCCATATTCATCGCCATAATCATATCCATCGGTGTGTTACGAGATGAAAGAAAAATAATCGGAGTTTTTGAGGATTCCCTAATTTTATTACACCAGTAAAATCCATCAAATGATGGCAGATTAATATCCATTAACACAAGATGAGGATTTTCTTTTAGAAATATCGATAATACTTGGTCAAAATCCTCTACTTTTACGGTATCAAATCCCCACTTTTCTATCGTTTCTGCCATCATCTCTCTAATGGTTCTTTCGTCTTCTATAATCATAATTTTCATCGTGATTCCCCCAAAAGCTCGTATTATAGGTATTTTGTGTTATATCTTATGTGCTCATACGACTATTCCAAATTACAATGGCATAATCGTCTATATCACATTATAGTGGAAAAAATAAAGAAAGAAGGGACATTTATTTTAAGGTGACAAAACTGTAAGGTTAGCCTAAGAAACTGTAAGGTTATTGAAGGGTTACATCATATAGAATATAACCTGTAAGAAGAAAATAACTTCTTTAATGGAGGAATTATATATATGAAAACAATAGTAGATGCAAAACAAATTAAAAAAATGTATGGGACAAAAGGAAATATATTTACTGCATTACATGGTATTGATCTAACTGTTCGCGAAGGTGAATTTGTTGGAATTATGGGACCTTCCGGTGCCGGGAAGTCCACACTTTTGAATATTTTGGCGACCATAGATCAGCCGACGTTCGGTGAGATCTTGATTGACGGGACAAGCATCCTAAATATGAAAGAAGAACAACTATCCACATTCCGTCGTGATAAACTCGGTTTCATTTTTCAAGATTACAATTTGTTAGATACGTTAACAGTGAAGGATAATATTTTGCTACCACTCGCATTAGCAAAAATGAATGTTCAGGAAATAGAGAACAGAGTCAACGAAATTTCGGAGCGTTTTGGTATTCGTTCTATCTTAGATAAGTACCCATATCAAATTTCAGGTGGACAGAAACAGCGTACAGCTGCTTCACGCGCGATGGTATCTAAACCAAGCTTGATATTAGCGGACGAGCCGACTGGCGCACTCGATTCAAAATCTGCAACAGACTTATTGGAGAGCTTGCAAGACTTGAGTCAGGAAGATAAAGCCACCATTTTAATGGTAACACATGATGCATTTGCAGCTAGCTATTGCAAACGTGTGATCTTTATTAAAGACGGGACCCTGTTTACCGAACTAGTAAAAGGAAAATCTTCCCGCAAAGAATTTTTCAAAAAAATATTAGATGTATTGTCGATTTTTGGAGGTGGTACAAGTGACGTTATTTAGTCTAGCCAAAAAAAATATTAAAGGAAGTTTAAACAACTACCTTCTTTATTTTTTCTCTATGGTAATTAGTGTTGTGATTTTCTACACTTTCAATTCGCTAGTGCATATCCCAGAAATTAAAAATGCTGTTAATGCTATAGATACTGACATGTCACAAACCAATTTCATGATAATCGGATTCGTAGTGGTATTCATTGGATACTCTAATGCATTTTTTACGAAAAAACGTAAAAAAGAAGTAGGTCTGTACTCCCTACTCGGCGTAAGAAAAAGATTTATAGCAAGAATGCTGTTTTTTGAAAATGTAATTATCGGAGCTATCACTTTATTATGTGGGCTCGTATTAGGTATCATATTCTCCAGATTATTTACCATGTTGCTCCTTAAACTCGTAGGTGCTCCGGTCGATGTAAGTTTTAGTATTCCTATGGAAGCAATTATGACTACTACTATTATATTTACGGTCATTACAATCTTTACATCACTTCAATCGTATTTTTTAATTTATCGCTTTAAATTAATTGAATTATTTCAAGCAGATAAAAAAGGCGAGCAAGTACCGAAAGCATCTATCGTTTCTGCCTTGGTTTCCCTTGTTTTTCTCATAAGTAGTTATTGGCTTATGTTTAATAAGATGGCAATGCTTTCTCTGCCTCTTATTATGATTGGAACATATTTATTATTTCGTTCTTTGACTGTGTATCTACTAAAACGTGCACAAAAGAATAAATCGAAATACTATAAAGGGACTAACATTATCGGAACATCTCACTTGTTGTACCGTGTAAAAGGAAATGCCCTTATGTTTACAGTTATCGCAATGCTAATTACTGGAGCATTGCCATATCTTCAGGCGAGTTTCTATGAATACTCCACTGGTGAAAAAAATGCTCATGAAATAGCTCCTTTTAGCTATATTCATCTTTCCAAAGGCGAAACATCTGACAATCAGATTAAACGGGTTATTTCAAAAGACAAAGATCACTCTATTACAGTGCAAATCGATATACCGGTCATTCAAGTTAAAGGAAATACTTCGGCACCATTCCGAGATAAAGATAATCTTTCTGTTAACTTGATCTCAGAAAACGTATTTAATAAAATGAAAAAAGTTCTAAGTTTAGGGGATATACCAAACCTATCTGGTGAGCAATCTCTAGCATTCAAACAATACGTCGATTACCCAGCTTCTGATTTTATTGGTCGCCAAGTGAATATACAGTTACCTCAAGGAAATCATACTTTTAAGTTCAACAAGTTAGAAAAAAAATCGATAAGTCTAACACTACCTGGGCCGGAGCCTTTATATCTCATCGTTGACGACAAAATATTTAATGGTATTGCGAAACAGGTCAGCCCAATCACATATAAAGCTTATAAAGTAGAAGATGAAAAAACAACAGTGGAAACATCTGATATATTAATGAAATTAACTGGAAAAGATACTCAGATGCATACGTTCTATGAATCGTATAAAAAATTAAAAGCACATACAGGAATGAAAATATTTATAGTCAGTTCTTTAGCGTTAATTCTAATAGCCGCAACAGGAAGTGTTATTTACTTCAAACAGCTAACAGAAGCACATTCCGATAAAAATCGTTATGAGATTTTACGAAAAATCGGTGTCAGCAGAAAAGAAATACGAACTACTATAATAAAACAAACCTTGTTTGTATTTGCCCTTCCTTTACTTGTTGGAATATTAAATGCAGGCATGTTAACAATGTCAATGGTTTTACAATATGACGTGGACAACATAAGGGAAAACATAATTTCATTTATTTATGCTATGACAACGTATGGTGTGATCTATTTTGTTTACTACGTGTTAACCATTACTTCCTATAACAGAATTGTGAATAAATAAAAATGAACCATCTCTCGAATATCGGGAGGTGGTTTAATATATTTAACAAAACAAGATACATAGTGAACAGTGAACAGTGAACAGTGAACTAATTAAAATGTGTCAAAAATATGTCTAAACGTACAATTTTCCCAAAATGGTGTTGTGACCCCATCGCCATCAAGCTAAGGATAGGTATTCCATGAGCTTCCGTTCTTGTTGCCTACATGCTTTCTATTTTGTTTATTTGTTTTTAAAAATACGCATTCCAAATAAACCTTGATAAGGTGTATTTTTAAAGGTTATGCAATTTTCTGCTTTAGATTGGATACAGTGCACTGATAAACAACGCCTAAAATATCAAAGACTGTCTTTTTCTCATATCGATGGGATTTTCGTCCGTTTTTCTGTAAGAGATCAAACAGACGAAGGAAAATTTTTGATACTTCTTGGGTGTCTTTTTGTATAGCTTCATATACTAAGTACAGATGATCTTGAATCATATAAATTGCTTTATATTCACTTAATTCTTTTTGTTTTTTCTGTAGTAACAGCTGTCGCATTTTGAACATAGTGGAAGAACAAAGAAAAATAGCGATTAACTGTCCATAAAGATGACATTCTAGACGCTCTCGCTTAATATTGTGACAATGATTGATACCAAAAAGAGATTTCCATGTTTTAAATACAATCTCTATTTGCCAACGTAGTGAGTAGATATAATGAATCTGTTCCATCGGAACAATTTCCCATGGTATGTTGGTAATATAAATATTGATTTCTGTTAAACGTTTACTTTTTTCAGAGTATGTAACTCCTTTTTTCTTTTCAACATAAGATTGCTGTTTCCTACGCTTTTGAATTTGAGTGGATGTAAGTCTGTATATTACAACTCGTGAGGGTAATTTTTGTTGTCCAATATAGGCATTCCGAATTTCATAAGTGTCCCCTGGTTTTATCTGATGCATGATATCTTCAAGGTTAAGTAAAACATATAAAGATTGCTTTTTTACTGTCCCATCCCGAAAGAATTCTGGAGATTCATTTTTTACATATACTCTATTATTTAATTTCAACCGTGAAACATAGAATACCCCTCGTTGGTCCATCTGGTCTAAATCTTTTAGAGAAAAGTATCCTAAATCTCGAATACATAAATCTCCTGGTCGTAAGGTATCCAAACACTCTGTTCCAAAGGTTTTATCATTATTTTTACCTGGTTCCATTTGAAAATTGAGGAATTTCCCACTATGTAAATCATACTCTAGTTGAATCTTAATACCGGCTGTTTGTGCACACCCTCCTGAACCAGGATAAATAGGAGCTAAATGATTGGGTACTTGAAAAAGAGTAGCATCTAAAATACGTATACGTTGAAAATAAGAGGTGTATTGGTTTGAGATTCGAGACGAATCGTTTAGTTTGCTTTTGATTAAAAGGGAAAATACACGCTGTAGAAATAAAACAGCACATCGGTTAAAACGTTGATTAAGTCCTTCTGGACTCATAAGTGTAGCTGTATTTGCATAAAGCTGGCTACATAATCGAGTAAGAGAATCGCTTGCTACCTGTTGACTAATCCAGATACATAAAGCAGCCAAATCTCGTGCGCCATACTTACTTTTACGTTTTACAAAACCTGTTTCTTGTGCAAGTTGTTGAAGAATATGTGGAGATAGATATCGCTGTAGTTCTTCAGCCAACAAATGAAACTCATCTTGAATCGATAGATTCATACAATAACGCCTTCCTTTCTGTATATTTCTACAAAAAGAATAGCGTTTTTTTCGTTTTATGGATACAAATTCACTTTAATTTAACAATAGGTAAAAAATTATAGTTTCATTATATTAAGGTTTATTTTCGCATTTCCAAAATAAGGTGTAAATATATCTTTACATCAGTCTTTTTTTTATATATCATATTAGTAAAGATATCTTTACATTGTAGGTGGAAAAATGGGGGTAAAAAATCGAATTAAGCAATTACGCACACAACATAATATTACACAAATTCAGATGGCTAAGGATTTACAAGTAACTAGGCAAACCATTGTAGCGATTGAAAATAATCATTATAATCCAAGTTTAGAACTAGCATTAAAACTATCTTGTTATTTTAGTACAAGAATTGAAGATATTTTCACGTTAGATTAACATAAGGAGTTTAATAATAAGGAGGCAGAGAACTTTATGAAGTTTAGAAAACAAGATGAAATGGAACAATACCAAGTAGCTAAAGCTGGTAAGAATGCCTTCATGTTTTACACAATTGCATTACTAATTTGGTCATTATTTGACAATTTTAGAAATGCTCATTTAGGTAATGCATTCTTAATTTTGTGTCTAGGTAATACTGTTTATTTTACTACCCTCGTTGTTCAAAAAAGAAAAGTAGATAAATTTGAGGAGGAAACAACTGAGGGAAATGAATTTAGTCAATTTATTAAGAGAAACAAACATATAATATTAGGTGCACTATTTGTTATTATTTTGGTTATTATTGGTTTGTTAACAAAAAATTAAAACTCTAAAAACCAAAAAGGTTGGCAATTCGCCAGCCTTTTTGGTTTACTACCAATCAATTTAAAAAAAATAAAAATTATAGTTTGGGGGTACTTCAAAATCTTAGCTTGATGGGCATGTGTTGTGACCCCTATAAGAAGAAAATTTATATGAAGATGCATTCTTCTTATCGAGGACATTATAGAAATGCCTTTTTTGCTATTTTAACAAATCTTACTTTTCGCTCTAACAATCCATCTCATCAACCAATTATTGAGGCAATTCAATTCATTTGTAATCATGAAACAAGTGGTCAACGATATTTTTTAGTAAAAGATGAAGTTCCTATAGATGGTGTAATCCAGCCAAAATGGAAAGATATTATTATCGAAAAAGATAATAACGGCATAGAAAGAATAAATAAGATGAGATATGAAATTGCTGTTTTACAATCTCTTCGCATTCGTCTTCGTTGTAAAGAGATTTGGATCGAAGGTGCAAATCGTTATCGTAATCCTGATGAAGACTTACCTCAAGATTTTGAAGAACAAAAAACGAACTATTTTCAAGCTCTCAAAATGCCACTTGATGTAGAACCATTTATTTCACAGGTCGTACAAACCATGAAAGAAAAACTAAATATGCTAAACCAAGGATTCGAAGATAAAAGTAACCAAAAAATAAAGATTATTGCAAAAAATAAGAAAGGATGGATTCGAGTTACCCCATTAGATAAACAGCCAGAACCTCAATCTTTAGTGCAAATTAAAAATAAAATTAAAGACCGTTGGTCTGATATGAATTTACTAGATTTAGTGAAAGAAACAGATTTTCATACAGGGTTTACAAAACACTTTAAAACAACAGCAGATCGGGAGATATTAGATAGAGAAACCGTTCAAAGACGACTTCTTCTTAGTTTATTTGGTTTAGGTACCAATACAGGTTTGAAAGCTGTATCGACTGGTAGCCATAAGGATAGTTATCGAGAACTACGCTATATTCGATATAAATTTATACATAAAGAGCATTTACGCAAAGCAAATGCAACTGTAACAAACCATATTATCTCTCATCGAATGCAAGAAGTATGGGGTTCAGCCACAACAGCTTGTGCATCAGATTCAAAAAAGTTTGGTACATGGGATCAAAATTTACTTACGGAATGGCATCCTCGTTATAAGGGACGTGGCATTATGATTTATTGGCATACAGATCGGAAATCTGCATGTATTTATTCGCAAGTTAAATCTTGCCTATCATCTGAAGTTGCTTCTATGATGGAAGGAGTTCTCCGTCATTGTACAGATATGGAAGTTGACCGTAATTATGTGGATACACACGGACAAAGTGTTGTTGCTTTTGCTTTTTGTCATTTACTTGGTTTTAAACTGATGCCACGCTTTAAAAATATTGGTTCGCAAAAGTTATATCGGCCGGAAACTGGCATGAATGAGGCGTATCCACAATTACAAGAGGTATTAAGTAGACCAATTAACTGGGATCTCATTCGTCAACAATATGAACAAATTATTAAGTTTGCAACTGCTTTACGGTTAGGAACAGCTTCTGCAGAGTCGATTTTAAAAAGATTTACTAGAGATACACAACATCCAACTTATCAAGCACTGTGTGAATTAGGAAAAGCAATGAAAACGATTTTCTTGTGTGATTATTTACATTTTGAAGAAATTCGTCGAGAAATTCATGAAGGTTTAAACACTGTTGAACATTGGAATTCCGTTAATAGCTATATATTTTATGGGAAAAATAGCGAAATTCGGTCTAATTCTTTAGAAGACCAAGAAGTATCTGCATTATCACTTCAATTATTACAAAATTGTTTGGTATTTATGAATACATTAATGGTTCAAGAAGTCTTGTATGACAATAATAAATATTTACTTAACAAAATGACTCCTGAAGATTTCCGAGGGTTAACACCATTATTTTATAATCATATTAATCCATACGGCACCTTTAAATTAAATATGAATCAAAGAATCCCTATTAAACTGAAAATAGCATGAATTTTTTTAAGATGCTACGGTTCGATATGATAATCGTTCACCTAAGCCAAATAAATAGAAAAAACAAAAAAGCTCAAAAACAGAGGTTTCTGAGCTTTTTTATAATGTGACTTCTATTAAAAAAATCGTATATAAGTTAACTATCAATATCTACTTATAAATGCTTTTCTTCAAGAAAAGTTCTCTGCATTTTTGTGAAATTCTTCAGCTTCCTCACGAATTACACTCCAATTTTCAAATGCTAATTCAAGCTCTAGTGCAGCAATAATATCAGGAAGACTAACTAAATCCTCACTCATGTTCTCCCCTAATTCTTTTAAATCATAAGAGATAGCACTCCATATTAGATGTATTTTTCGAATTACAGGTAAAATCTTTGTTTCAGAAGGAATTACACTGCTAATTGCACCTAATAAAAAAGTTCCCGTATTATGTACAACGGCATATTCAAGATGATCTCTTATTGCTATGCGTGGAATCAAATTTAGGCAACTTTGATGTGTATCTTTACAATCTCCAATTACTGTATAAAAATCAGATAGATATGTCAGCATCGTTTGAGACTCTAGATGATATCTTAGGGCGTGTTCAGATAAATCCTTACATACATTTATAAACTTAGTTTTAGTACTTGGAGACATATTTCCATTATGTGCTTCCAATAGAACTTGATTAAGATCATCACGGTGTTTAATACAAATCAGATTTGCATAAGTTATAATATTTTGAGCGAGAGCAATTATTGCTGCACGTCCTCCAGTGCCCCAAAATCCAGAGGCTTCTTTTACCCTAGTAGTCATTTCTGTACCTGTTAGTACCAATGTAGAATATGCAGTATCTCTTTCTATGAGGTTAAACCAACTTTGTGTTAATTGTCCGTTATTTATATTAGATATTCTCTCCTGTAGAATGCTTTGAGTAGTTGGTAGTGAGATGCATTTTTTCATATAATTAGAAAAATTTCTCCATTCTTCTACTGAGAGGAGAAAAGGAGAATCTTTCCCTCCTAATTCACGTGGAGAAAAGGCTAAATGATTCATATGAACACCCCTTTAGATATTTTCCAGTTATATTACTCATTCCATTTTAGAGTGATTCTATTAAATGATTTAAAACAGGATTATTTTTTTTATAATTAGTAACAAGAGAACCTGCTAATTCCATTCTGATTTTTGTTATGTTAGAAAGGTCTGGCCCATCCTGAACTTTAATTGTCCAAGTTGTGTAAGGGTTTGGAATAAAGTAATCGTAAGCAAATTCGTCCGCAATGATTCCATCAGTAATAATGGTAGCTCCTTGATAACTAAATCTTCGATTAAAGGATTCCGAATTAAATTGAAACTTTTTCTCCATTTATAAATGTTTTTCTTCAAGAAAAGTTCTCTGCATTTTTATAAAAATTTTCCGCTTCATCCCGAATTGCTTTCCAATCTTCAAAGGCCAATTCAAACTCTAAAGCAGCAATGAACTCCTCCAAATTTTCGATATCCTCAATATTATCTGCTAGTTCTTTTAAATCATAAGATATAGCGCTCCATATTCTATGGACTTTTCGAATAACAGTGCACACGGAATCTTTATACTGAACCAAACTCATGACTGGAGCTACTAAATAGACAACCGTGTTTTGTGCGACAACGAAATCATTTGAATTTTGCAATGGTAACTGTGACATCAGATATGACCAAGTTTGTACTGTTTCTTCGTATTTTTGAATCTCTGAATAAAATTCGGAAAGGGATGTTTCCATAGATTGAGACTGTTGATAATATGTTTGTGCGTGACTAGATAGATCTTTACATATATTTACGAATTTAGATTTTGTATTTGGGGATAATTTCCCAGCTTGTGCTTCCGATATTACTTGATTAAGATCATTATGATATTTAATAGAAATTAAATCCGCAAAGACAACAATATTTTGAGCAATGATAAGTATATCTTTATGCCCTCCATTGTCCCAGAACCTACATTTTTCTATAACGTTTAACTTCGTTGTAATTGCTTCTTCAACTAATCTACGAAAAGTAGAAGTTGTGATGAGTCTATCCCAATTACTTTTGACTTTTCCGTCGAGTATGAGATATATTCTTTCCTTCACTTGATCGATACTAGTCGGTGCTGAGATCCATTTGTTTAAATAATTAGCGAATGAACGCCATTCTTCTATCGTAAGGAGAAAAGGAGAATTTTTCCCTCCTAATTCTCGTGGAGAAAAGGCTAAATGGTTCATATGAACACCTCTCTAGATAATTGTTAGTTGTATTTACTCATTGCCTTTTAAACAGATTTTATTAAATCATTTAAACTGGACTATTTTTCTTATAATTAGCAACAAGAGAACCTGCTAACTCCATTCTAATTTTTGTCACATTGGAAAGATCTGGACCTGGACCATCATGAACTTTAATTGTCCAAGTTGTGTAAGGGTTTGGAATAAAGTAATCGTAAGCAAATTCGTCCGCAATGATTCCATCAGTAATAATGGTAACGCCTTGATAACTAAATCCTCGATTAAAGGATTCCGAATTAAATTGAAACTTTTTCTCCATATAATTATCATAATAGTGTCCTGAATTTGTAATCCGTATTTGTACTTTAGAAGTAGCGTCAATTCCATCTAACCAAATTCGCATTAATTTGAGGCGAACACGATACTCATTTTCAAAAAGGGAATCGTTTAAGTTGATTTCCCACGAAGCTTCTCTTTGTTCCTTCAATGACTCTAGAATTTTCGAATCTGTAATTTCTACTATTCTATTTTGAAAGAGTTGAGGAGGTGGATTAAATTGTTTTAAAGCCCGCATACAATCAGTTTGTATTGTTGCCACATCCACTTTTAGTTCGGATACATCTTTTAAGATATTTGGGTTTACATCTGAGTCTCGGAGAGCCCAATATTTATAAGCATGTTTGTAATTTGCTAATGCCACAAATAGAATTTGCTTCATGTCTATATAACGTTGATACAACTTTTGTTCCATTTCTTCATTTTCAGATTCTTGTCCCTCTAGATTTCTAATATACTCTTCTAATCTTGCAAGGTCAGCTTGATGGATATGTTTTTCAATTAACAGACGGAATAGTTCTTGGCCACAACGAATGACAGCTACTTGATTTGAAGCGAGTGTTTGTCCATATACAGCTAAAATGTCTAACTCTAGTAGATATGCCCTAGCACCTTCAATTTCTTTCTTAATTGCATCGTCTAAAGCTGCAGCTGTCTTTAACTTAAATATGTCCCAAGTTGCTTTACCAGTTAAATCTTCTTGAGGAATATCCCACTCAGTATCTTTAATTTTTTCAAATAAATCATCTGGGAATTGCATATCTCCTGATGCCTCTGATATATCTTCTGCTAATGCATATACCTTGTTAATTAATTCAACAAGGTCATTTAGTTTTTCCATACTTTCCTTTAATGCTTGAGCTAATGCTGATAGCTCACCACCGGCTTCTATAATTTCCTTTAAAGCATTAATTATTCCTATTATCTCTCCGGGGGCAGAAGCTCCTCCGGAAGCAATTATGGAACCCATAGATTGTGCGAAATTTAGTACAGTACTTACCATTTTGAAAGCTAATCTCAGCTGTTGTTCATATTCATATTTCTTAAGTCCATACTCGAACTCAATTCTAGATAATGTTAAGACATGTTGCTGTTTCTCAAATTGGCGTAAAGATGTCTCAATGGCATCTCGAGAATTTTTTAAATTGTTTTTTGCTTGATTAATTAATGTTTCTTTAAATAATAGGGTATCTTGTTCATGTTTTAGCATGAGCAAGGCTGCATTTTTGCGATCTTCAATTGACAAATTTTTATCTAAGTAACGATGATATTGTGCCTCAAATTGCTGCGCGGCTCCCAAAAAAGCATTAATTTCATCTCTGTAGAGTTCTTTATCTAAAAGGGGCACAAACGTATTATCACCACGATTAGCAGTTAAAATAGCCAACAATGAAGTGCTTTGTACACACAATGAAGTTAGTCCGTCATATTGAGTCGTAAATATCTTTAACCAATTTAACTGATTGGCCGCTATATCTGGTCTGGATTCAAAAAATAGACATGCTACTTGGAAAACAGAAGTAAACAGCTTTGGAAGTTGCGGTGTTGGGACTACGTATGTAATTTCTTCTGCAGTAAATACCCCATCCTTATCGGACAATCTTACGCCTTTATTTTTCAGTTCTATAGAATACGGAGGTGGAGAACTTTGATTGTAGATTGGAGTTGCATGTAACACTCCAGAAAGTTCATTGCCATATATCGTCAACTGAGCTAACTTGCCTCCATTTTTATAATCTAGTAAAATCTCTGCGGTCCCTTCTGATTGTATTTCCACTCTTCTTGCTCTAATAACTAGTTGTATATCTTGTAAAGTACAAATAAATTTGTCAGGAATTCGAACAACATCCGCAAGGATCGAAATCATTCTTGGTGTTAATTCATCGTCCTCAATTGACTCAAATACTTCTCCTAAGTCAACGAATAAATCACGAATTTCATATTTTGTTCTTGTTGCATTTAAGTAAGAAGCTCCTGGAATTTGTTGTTTTGTTAATAATTCCTCATACAAAGCTTTATAATCAATACTACGAACCATTATGAATTCCTCCATTTAAAAAATGAGAGACAAAAGAAAGAATGTATGGAATAAATGAAAATTTATCCTTCTTATTCTTCTTTTGTCTCTAGATTTATTGCCCGAACTGTATTTTTATCATTTATTGCTATATTAGAGCGGTTTATATTAAAGGTGACATTAATATTTCATACTTAAGCTGTGTATTGTTCAACAACAAACCCAACATCTGCATTAACTCGGAAGTCATCCGCTTGTTTCCCAACAGCTTCCCACTGCATAATAGCCAATTCAACTCCAAGATCAGCAAATTCTGGATCATCATGAATATCTTCCATCACAATTTTGGAAAGTTCATCAAGATCACTATGAAGAGAATTCCAAATACCGTGAATTTTCTGTATTACAGGTAGCGCAGCAGCCATTTGCTCTTGGATTTTATCCGTGCCTGTATCAGTTTTATCAAGTAAAGACATCAGGTAAACATTTCTTTGAATTATTTTATCAGATTCTTCAATTTGTTGTTTTGTAGCATCAATTCGAGCTTTTAATGCTTTACCTTTTGTACTGTCGAGAATCCCTTTTAATACAAATCCAAAAATAGGACCAAGTAACAGAGATAACCATGATTGAGATTGATAGTCCTCATACTCATCCATATACTCCTCTAAGTCTTCCCGTAATCGCTCTACCGAAGCTCTAAGTTGTTTTACTTCTTCACTATGTTCACCATATTTTTTATCATATTTGTCCTTAACCACTATTAAACTCTGATAATCATTTGCCGTATCAGTTGCAAATGTTCCAATCATGGTTGCTAATGAACCGGCATGATCACGAAATTCAGCTGCTTCCTTTGCTAGCCTCTCACAAATTTTCTTAAACATTTCTAAAGCCTCAGTATCGCCATCTATAATAGCTGGTAAATAATCGATTAATGGTTTGTAGTAAACTTTTGCTCTCCTTGCATAATTTACAATTTCATTAGCAACTCCAAGAACTTCTCTATATGTGTTATCCGTCCAATTTTGACAGTGATTTTTAACATTTGTATAAACAGAATATAATTCATTAAAATCTGGCATTTCATCTGAAGATGAAAGTGCTAAAGCTTTACGCATTTCAGCTTCATTTACAGGCACATATGCTCCATCACCTGTATATTTTTGAATTGTAATCCATTCTTCTTTAGAAAGTAAGAATGGGGAATCTTCTTTACCTCCAAGATCTCTTGGAGAAATATCTCGTTTTACCATTACAATACACCCTCTCTAATTTATGAAATAATATATATATAAACTTTCTATTTACAAATTCATATAATTACCTCCAGTGTAAATATTTGATAATGAAAATTATATATGAATTCGAAGAGAAATATATCTATGATATGAGAGGTATGTATTTTTTCAAGAAAATTCATATTATTCAATTAATTTTCGTGTGTAATTCCGTGTAATACACTTTCATCCCAATAGAGTCTACTCTATTGGGATATTTCTATAACTCTGGTATAATGGTATCTCGGAGTGTCCCATATGACTTGTTTCAAAATAGGAGTGTGAAATATGAGAAAAATAGGGTATGTACGAGTAAGTTCTGTAGATCAAAATCCAAAGCGGCAATTACAGCAGATGGAAGAAATCGGAGTAGATATCATATATCAAGAAAAAGTATCAGGTGCTACACAAGATAGACCTGAACTTCAAAATATGTTGGGTGACCTTAAAGAAGGAGACGTTATTTATGTGACAGATTTAACGCGAATTACTCGAAGTACAAGAGATTTATTTGAATTAGTTGATTACATAAAAAATAAACAAGTAAACTTAAAATCATTAAAAGATACTTGGTTAGATTTATCTGAAGAAAATCCATATAGTCATTTCTTAATGACAGTAATGGGAGGAGTAAATCAATTAGAACGGGACTTAATACGAATGCGCCAACGTGAGGGAATTAATCTTGCTAAAAAAGAGGGGAAATATCAAGGAAGAGTAAAAAAGTATCATGAAAAACACGCAGGAATGAATTACGCAATGAAGCTTTATGAAGAAGGAAATATGACAGTAAAACAGATTTGTGAAATTACGAGTGTATCTAGATCCTCTTTATATAGGAAGATACACGACTCAAAATAAACGAATACAATATAAAATCACCTTATTGTGGATGTACTACTGCGGACTAGAGCAGCAACCCTGTCACTAGGCCTCATAGGTGTACGATCTATGGGGGCTTTTTTAACAAGGAAATATAAAATTTCACGTACCGTAATGTTTAATAAAAAAACAAACTAAAGAAACAATAGTCTACATTTAATTTTTGTACCTAATTAATCCGCTTAATGGATTCGGTCTCGTCTGTTTTGGATACTATTTTGTGTGAAATGGAGATATTATTTTGGATAGATTTCTTGCGAAATATGTACCTAGAGCCGTATTTCAATTAAAATGTGATACGATAGTTATATATTCGTTTTGCTAGTAAAAGGGGATGAGTGTCGATGAAAAACCATATAAAAGTAAATGGAAAAATCCTTCAAACAAATAAAAAATGGTCACATCTCAAGCAAAAACAAAAAGAACATATTTCTAATTGGTTACGTAGAGAATATACACAGTTTGTAAAAACACATCATAGAAAACCTAAAAAGTATGAACATGATGAGATTCTTCATGAAGTGATGAATCAAATACACGAACGTGAAATTTGGATTCCTTATGGTGAAGTAAAAAAATATTATATAAGCAAAATAGGAAGATGGTTTAGAAAAATAGAAAGTGAATGGGAATCACAAATATCCAACAGTGAAAAGCAACAGGTATTAGAAGAAAAGTAAATACAAAGAAACCAGGGGGCGCATTTCATGTTTAATTTACAAAAGGATATGTATGAACATTTGAAAGAAAAAAAAGGGGAAGTTACTGTATATTTAAAAAATGGCGTTCCAGTACATGGGCAGATCCTTGCAACAGATAAATTTACCCTCTTAATGATGGTTCATGGTAAACAACAACTAATCTACAAACAAGCAATCTCTACACTTGCTATATAAAAAATAATTGTATGCTATAAAAGGAGAGGAATATATTGATTTTTTTATTTCGATTTGACATAAAAGATGATGGAATGAATTTTATCTTAAACGAAAAAATAGCTGAAGATATGATTCCTTACTATGATGAAATGCTTAGACCGCTTGCCGCTTCTTTAAGTCAAACTTTAAACTTTTATCGAGCTTTTAGTAAACACCCTACCATTCTATCTTGTCGAATTTTAGATAATAATGAACTGGAAATTATGTTGAGTAAAGGATTGGGACAGTATATAGATCCATACACTAAAAACCAAATTATTTTCGAAAATGGAAAATTAATAGCAGATATCTTAATGGAAGTTATGAACCACCAAACTATATACCGTTAAATTATATTATAAGGGTTCGTCATACATGCCCATCAACTTAAGAAATTAGGATTTCCGTTCTTAAGTTGATGGGCATGGGTTCACCATATCAAAAAAAGAAAATTGTACGTTTAGATACAATTTGGACACGTTTCGAGACGTTGGTGTACGTTAAGGCTAATTTTTTGCTAAATAAGGACTATCCGGTACTGGATATTCTAAATCAAAACCCTTTCATTATTTTCCCTGTAAAATCCTTAGTAATTCCAAAAAAACGCTTTTTAAACGAAATTTCTTGATAAAAATTTCGAATAAGTGTTGGATGGATATCATCATATACCAGCTTATTAATTAAAGCTATTACTAATTCCATAAGCATAATATATCTATCGTCATCATATCGAGTAATTTTCCCCTCTATCTCATTGCACAAACTAGGACTACTTGCAACAAAATGGGATTTACATTTAAAAGGTCTAACACTATAAATTGAACATTCTCCCTTTGTAATATTAATAAAAGGGCAGGGCTCCATAGAATTTTTTCTATCTCTCCAAAGTGATGAAGGAATTTCCTCTCTGACTTTCTTTTCTTTTAAATTATGCTTAATATTTTTTTTTATTTGTTTATCCATATATCTACTAATTCTTTGTACTTCTATTTTTTGAAGTGCAACATCTTGAAAACAACATGCAGTACACCCTTTTTGACACGGGGCATTTTTTTGTAATTGTCGTATTGCTGGATCATATACTGTGTATAACTCCTCGATGAGTTCTAAACCAACCTCTTCATCTATAGAGTTACAGGATTTCAATTTTAATAAAATTTCTTTAATAGTTTCAAGTAAATTTATAGTTAAACTCACATTTTCATACAAGAAATTCCCATCATCAAATTCATAGCCTTTCACCCATTTATCTCCTGAATCCTTATGACAATTTTTAAATTTCAATCCAGAACCACAAGGGCAAGGATCATTTCTTTTGATTTCTATAACATCTCTATAATTATCCCGAATTGCAATTGCTGTTAAATATTCCAATTGTGTCATGCCTTCCATTTTTCCACCTCACCTCTCAAATAAATTTCCTGATATATACTTTCATTCATTTACAAGTCATAACATTAATAATTTTCAGACACTTAATGAGGTCATTATTTTATAACGAAATTTACAAGAAGAATTATATGAGCAAATAAAAGAGGGAATTAATTACCAAATAATAACTTTATAATATCACTTCAAAAACGATTATCGCCAATTTTTCATCAGAAAACTTTCAAAACTCATCTCAAAGACTATTTGGGGTTCGAACGAGATACATGTAATTTTGGGTCATAGTCTGTATTTTATTTCCATTATCGGATTTCGGCGTAACAAAAAGGCTTATTACTGATAATGTTACGAATTACTTTTGATACAGTATTTTGTTACATCTAGTTCAACGATTAAGATATTTCATATTTTCAAATAAAAAACGCAACATAAACGTTCGTTTTTGTTACAAAAAAAGATTGTATGTAGTCAAGCGAAATTTATAGAAGATAATTTGACAGTATCCTATTTATATAGTATTTTTTATCTTCTGAATTATTGAAAGAGAGATGAGGAAAATTGAATTTTTTAATTGGAGATGTAATAGACGGTGTATCCAGTCTTAAGGGGTATTCATCTGTAAAGAAAATTGAAAACGGATACTCCCCAGATAAAAAATACATGGTTACCATTGGAAAAAACAAATACTTTATACGTCTATCAGACTTGAAATACAATGAAAAGAGAAGTTTTGAATTTTCATTACTCAAAGAGTTGGAAAAATATGATGTACAAACTCAGAAAGCAATTGAATACACTTTAGTAAATGAAGCAAATTTATCTGTAATGGTATTAAGCTATATTGAAGGAAAACCTGCTAGTGAAATAATAACGGACCTATCGGATACTGAACAATTGACTTTAGGTTTTGCGGCAGGAAAAGAGTTGCGAAAAATTCATCAACTAAATGTTCACAAAAGCATTAACTGGGAAGAAGTCCAAACAAAGAAATTTAGATATTATATAAATGAGTATAAAAAGGATAGCTTTCATGTTACAAAAGAGTATAAAATAATCAATTTTATTGAGAGTAATCTTCACCTTCTTAAACATAGACCAATAACTTTACTCCATGATGATTTTCATCTGGGGCATATAATAACTTTAAATAGTGTCTTTAATGGAGTAATTGATTTTAATGGTTATGATTTTGGGGATCCATATCATGATTTTTATAATCTTTCATTGTTTAGCAGAAGACTTAGTATCCCTTATTCTATTGGGCAAATTAAAAATTATTTTTCAAATGAACCTGACGATACGTTTTGGCGCCTATATGCTCTTTATGCAGCAATGAATATATTTTCTACTATTGTATGGACTAAAGAATATGACGAACAATCCTTTGATGATGCTTTGGAAAGAATAGATTTTATTTTGCAGGATCATGACTATTTTAATTTTGATAAACCCCTATGGTATAAAACTGTCTAAGTATAGTGATTCTCTCTTTTTTGGGAGTGCTAGCGTCTCAAAAGAAATCCGTACAAAGGGTAAAATTATTTATGAACAATAAATTTCTTTTCATTCACTAAAGTAGAAGGTTTAAATTTATTTAAAGTTTATTTTCAGAAGAAGTTTACAGAGATAATAAAGTAGTTTGATTTGCAATAAAATTCTTTGAAAAATAATAAAGTTGTTTTATTGTAATTAGACTCACGGGGATGATGGTTGAAGAAGACAAAAGAAATTTGAGTACAAAAAGAGAATAGATTTTAGATAACTTTTTTGGGGGGATTTATATGCCATTTGAACAATGTCAGAGTATTAATTCATTAATGTCAAGCTTTGATAGAACGTGGTTTATTGCTGGAGGATGGGCGATTGACCTTTTTATTGGTGAGGAAACAAGAGAACATAAAGATATAGAGTTTGCTGTTTTTCGAAAAGACCAACAATATCTGAAAGATTATCTTAATGAATGGGAGTTCAAAAAGGTAAGTAAAGGTAAGTTCTATACTTGGGAAAATGAATTTTTAGATTTGCCAATTCACGAAATACACGCTTTGAATATGTTAAACGGAGATAAAATAGAAATTCTTCTTAATGATACAAAAGAAAATGATTGGATATTCAGAAGAGACTTTAGGATTTCTTACCCACTCAATTCCGTTTGGAGTACTACTAAAACAGGTATTCCATATCTAAATCCAGAAATTGTACTTTTATATAAGGCGAAGAATACAAGAGAAAAAGACCATCAAGACTTTATCGCTATAAAGGATTATCTTGATAATGAGAAGAAAAAATGGCTGCGATATGCTTTAGAAGTACACGAACCAGAACATAAGTGGCTTCAGCTTTTAATCTAAAACTTATTTAGCTTGCAGGTGCTTTTAGTTTAATGAAATTCAAGTACTTTAATTTCATGTGCGGCAAGGATTTTTTATTAGCGTACTATTTATAAAGATTTTAATTATTCAATGGAGGAGAAGTCATGGAACGAGTCGATGTAGTATATGCGCTTATTTATGATGATACAAATCAAAAAATTCTTATGGTTGGAAACAAACGTGAAAATGGTAGTGAATGGAGCCTTCCAGGAGGAGCAAGAGAAATTGGAGAAACATTAGAACAAGCTGTTATTCGTGAGACATTTGAAGAAACTGGGTTAACAGTTGAAATTGAAAATATATTTGCTATTAACGAAAAATTCTTTCCACATGCACATGCTGTAATCTTTACCTTTGTAGCTAGAATAGTAGGGGGAGAAATATCTATTCAAGACCAAAATGAGATTACTGATATTAGTTGGATAAACATAAAGGAAGCTGAAAAAATTATGTTTTACTTTCCTAATGGCGTTCAAAGTTTATTGGAAAAAGGGGTAGTAGCTCCTTATTATTTTCAAACTAAGTAGCACAAAAAGAGCAATTACATAATTTAAAACATTTAAAAAAGCTAATTCTATCTTATACATGGATATAAAATTAGCTTTTTGTCTATCGTAAATTAGTGATTTAATAAAAAAAGTACATGTAAATACAATCCAGTATATGAACCGTTTTTACATGTATCTCGTCTAGATACATCTATCCAGTTGGTATATTTTGTCTTATTCCCCCTTTTCGGGGGATGGGCAAAAACACCCAATAACGAAAATTATGTAAATAAGCTGTCCATATGGACAGCTTATTTTATTTTTTGCTTAGCGTATTTTTTCATTTTATGGGGTATTTTGTTTTGATGGCTTGATAGCGATGGGGTGGGATCCCTTTTTAACTTAGGGGGAATTTATGTCGTATTTAGCAATTATTAATTACATAATGCAAATGATTATTTACATTTTGTTAGTAATCATTTACAATTACAGTAATTGTAAATGAGGAAAGGGAAATTATGATGCTAGAAAACAGAGTTAGAGAATTACGAGCACGATTTAGATGGACTCAGCAAGACTTGGCTGATGCAATTGGGGTCACAAGGCAAACAATTGGATTAATAGAAAAAGGTGATTATTCTCCATCTGTCACTATGGCGTTAAAAATAGCTGCTGTATTTCAAGTTACCGTAGAAGAGGTTTTTTATTTAAAAGGAGAGGAACGATTATGATAAAACAGGTTTTAAGATCCCCACTCATAGGGGCCAGTATATTTGTGTTGATTATTGCATTTTTACTATTTTCTCTTATGAATACACAAGTCATTTTAGCTAAGTTATGTTTCGGGATTTTAGTGACGGTTACTTTTTTATGGCTCATTCTCACAAGAATTTATAACCGAAAGAATCCTCATGATAAGATCAGGTTATTTGGCTTTATACCATCTGAATTTCGTGAAATAGATGAAGGGCAGCAGTGGGTAACCTATAAGGCTTGTCGAAATGTGTATATTTACTATAGCATTACGCTTCCAGTAACGGCAGGGATTTGCTTCCTCTTTTCTCAACATAATTTTGTTCCGTTATTGTGCATTGGTTTACTAGGTGCAGGTCAATACACTGTCTATTGGTTAACTACTATTCTTATTTTAAATCGTATTTAACAAAGGGGATGAAACAATATGGTGGAGTGGGCTCAAAATGCAGGTGCATTATGGCAATATGTAGTGTTATTTCTTTTAGCTTTTGCCCCATGGATGGATGTATCAATCGTTATACCACTTGGTATCGCATGGGGGTTACAACCAATTGCAGTAGGAGTAACAGCATTTGCAGGAAATCTTATCTTAGTTCTATTACTCGGTTTTTTCTTTAAACAGTATGCCAAATGGCAAGCAGCAAGAAAACTAAAAAAAGGTATAACAACACCTTCTAAAAAAGAAACCCGATCAAGAAAAATATGGGAACGATATGGTATTCCAGGTTTGGCTCTTCTAGCTCCAATTCTCGTAGGAACTGATATTGCAGCCGTATTAGCTTTAACATTTGGATCTAACCGGACGCACGTCATAAGTTGGATGACGGTCAGTCTAGCAGTATGGACAGTCATTTTTACAGTTGCTGCGATGTATGGGCTTAGCTTTTTAAATATTATTTAGGATATCATGATGATTTTAGGTAATCTAAAATCGTTCATTATCTAAAAATTATGGAGTAATAAAGTGAGCTCATATAATATCAAGACAAAAGCTTTATCCAAAAACATTTGAACACTCAACTAGCTGTATGATATGGTCATAGTACCGTAGCTCACGAACTTATATAGGTAGAAACACATTGCTATCAAGCTAATATTTTGAGGCATCCCCAAAACAAAAAAAATTGTACATTTTCATCTGGAGATGTCAATTTTCTCGTTTTGGGGTATTTGCTTTTCTTAGCTTGATAGCGATGTGTCTGTACCCTAATATATCGTTGCAATTCTTCCACAAATGGTTGTAGTTCATCTTGAATCGAGAGATTCATAACAAAATGTCACCCTTTCTCATCTAGCCTGTGTAGAAAGCATAACGCTTTTTTATACTTGTGGGTAATAAAATTTCTTAAGGCAATGGGAGCGAAATGATCCCTGCTATTAACTTATTTTATGAATACCGAATCAAAGTCTATGAATCTCTATATAATAATTTTTTTATTAAGAAAAAATTAAGAAATTTGATTAGTAATTATTAAGAAATGTTATTTATAATTCAAATTACTTTACAAAATAATTGTTACATATAAATATTTGTTAATAATATTTGTAGTTAAAATAATTTGAAGGAGAGATTACATGTTAAAACGTATAGCATCTATTGGTATAACTGGAATTATATTTACGAGTGTACTAACAGGATGTAGCTATGTTGGAAAGTTTTTGTCAGAAACTTATTATGTGAAAATAGCAGGACAAGGTGATAATATAGGAGATGCATCTGAATATACTTTAAAAGGATTTAAAGAAAATGGGGAAGAAAAAACGATTCGGTTTAGTATAAATAATAATAAATCCATTGCAGAGGGAACATATGTAAAAATTACTGCCGACGAAGATAAAGAGGCAAACAAAAAAACACCAAATAAAATCACATTAATTAATAAATATGAAGTAGTTAAAAGTGAGGATGTACCTCAAAAAATAAAAGAAAAACTAAAATAACTTTTTAAGTTAACATGGAAGCCTATATGGAATGATTCATTCTATATAGGCTTTTTATCATTCAAGTGACCGTAATTATGGACTAACAGGAAAGAATGCAATGGGGGCATTCTCAATTCTTAAGTTGATGGGCATGCGGCTGTACCCCCATATGGGCAGCTTATTGTATTTTTTGCTTAGCGTGAGGTTTTTCCAAAATGCTGGAGATACCCAAAATAGTTGTTGCTAAAGATGGGCTGAATTGGAATTTAACTCCATCTTTTCTTTTTAATCTTGTATAATAAATATAATGATATTTAAATTTTATATATTATACAATCAAATAGGAGGAATAAATGATATGTTAGATAAATTAAAAAATCATTTTAAAAATGTAAATTTAGTATGTTCACAATGTGGTAAAACAATCGAACATGGTGAACAATTTGCAGTTTCTTTAGTATTACCTGAAGAAAAAAATATGCCTGTTGGACAATTAGATAAAGTATTAGCTAAGAGAGCAAACGAAATTTTATGTAGTAAATGTAGATAATACTGGAACAGGAGCAATTCTTCACTATTCGCTTGTTGAAATTATCAAACTTTTTTATAAAATCACAATATGTATGCACAAATATAGAAGTTATTTTAATCAATCTTTTTTCAAAATGGCTTCTATTTTTTTACTTTAAAATGAGGGTTTGGGCACACTTTTTAATTAAACTTTAATTCAAATCTACAATTGTTTATATTTTGTTATTTCCTGTTGCAGAATCCTTATGATAAGGATTCTTTTTTATATCAAAAATCACAAATAATAAAAGATAAGATCGGCGAACACGATCTTATCTTTAGCACAAGGAGTAAACAAAAGGATAACCATCATATTTTTATTATAATTTATTTTTTATTAATTTTGAATATTATAACCATAATTAACAAGTATATCTATATTGAGAAATTTATTGCAAAATTAGTTATAAAATGATTCAAAAATCCAATGTAAACTTTTAGCCAAAAGTTTACTTTCATTTTATTTCAATCACTGTGTTTATAACATTTCTTCGTATTTCGAATAAACAACCGAAAAAGTATACATTCAAACCACTGTTATTGACAATCGCTACTTTTACATAAAAAACACTCGAACAGCTTAAGAATTATATTTACGTGTCCGATTAACTAAAATGATTTATCAAATCAAAAAGGAGAGTGGGGCACATGAAAATAAAATTCAGAGTTGGTAAATTGCAAGTGGATTTTGAGATTAACAAAGATACATTTAAATTAACTGGCGAGTTAATAATCAAAATCTTTTTATAGTGGACAAGAGGGTATTAGTTTATCTTCTTTTTTCCTTCATTGTGTTCGTTTATTTTGTTACCTATCAACTTGCATAGTCTTTATTATCAGTAGTCAACGATGCATAAAACTTTCGTTATAGAGCTAATTAAAAACCTAAACTTGAAGGCATGTGGTTCTAATCTGCCCATCAAGTTTAGAGAGAAAATACCCCAAAACGAAAAAATGAGCTTTTCTGTCACAAATTAGCACAAAATTTCGTTTTGGGGTAACCCGTCTTTGTTAGCTTAATAACGATGGGGGTACCATATCAAAAAAAGAATATTGTACGTTAAAGTGCTTCATTCCAACCAACCGTTGTATCAAAACGAAAGTACTGATATTTATATGTAGAATTCAAATTTATAAAATTGAATTTTCTGATTTGTATTGAAAAAACGTTACTAATATAGAAAATTTTGTAAATGTTTTATATTATTAAGCTGATGGTGCTTTCAAAGAGGGTAAGAAATATTGAGAGGATGAAAGAATATGAGATTAAAACAAATGCTTGTCGGTTTACTCAGTGTTATATGTTTCATTGGTTTTACAACACCAGTTGACGCTTCATATTTAGTGAATATGACATCAGGTGGAAGCAAATATATTTATTCAAATAATCCAGAATCCATTGAAGGGAACATGGTAAATACAGCTCCGTATGGTAAATATACAGTAGACCAACCATTACAAAACAACACATCTTATGTTTCTGAATTCTATCATCACAACTATACTGGAGCTTCTTTACGAGTTGGGATAGCGATTAAAAATAATAATAATTACACAGCAAATGTGAGAGTCCAAAACAAAGCAATCTTAGCAGGTAAATATACAGTAGATACAGCATCTTCTTTACTTCGCGATTTTGGGAACAGTAACAACGATCAAACAATTTCTATTCCTGCCAATGGAACCGTTGTAATCCTTTCGATCGCTACACCAACACAATATATAGTAAATGGAAAAGTAAAATTTATCCCTCAATCAGGAGGGCTAAGTGCAAGGAATTTCTTTGTATCCGATAATAAATACAATTTAAACGAGCTATTTAAACTACCAAAAGCAACATCTACAAAAAATGATATGACATCTGGGTTCTTTAATTCTGATACTCGTACGCTGACTGTAGATGCTAAGACAGTATCAAATTTTCACCTTTCAGCATACACAGCCAATCCAGGTGAATTCGAAACAGGTACAAATGTAATTGGAAACTCAAAGTTATTAGGAAACTATGGAATTGTCTATGATGTATTTTTAAAAAATGCTACGGGTAAACGGATTAAGATTACTCCCAATCTAGCATCAGTTGGTGCAACACAAGCACAAATTGTTTTGTGGACATCATCCAATTCATGGTACCGTACGTCTTATGTTAGCCGTAACAGTGCAGAAAAATATTGGTTGATGGCTGTTCCATCTGATGGTCATTTTAAATATTCATTACCAGGTGGGAATTTTGGGAATGTACACTTTGAAATTGTGAATTGACATTTATCGGTTCTGTTGCAAAGTTTCTTAACATGGGTAACCATACATGTCTATAAACTTAAGTAAACAAATTCACCCAAAGCATCCATTAGTCAAATACGATAAAGTACCTATGTAAGTAGGTACTTTTTTCTTTGTTATATAAAATTTATATAGTAGAAGCATAATTTAACAAAGCGGACCATTGAACCCTATAACTCATCTCATATCTCAAACATTGTTTCATAGCTAAAATATTTTAACAAACGTTTGTTTAATTTTTTCATAACTAACTTCTGTATCATATTTGTAAAAAAGATAAGAAATCTCATTTGCATATATTCAAGAATTATAGTTAGTTATAATATGAAATTCATTTTTTTATAGTTAATTAATCTTGAATATCAGTATATATATTTTTGTAAGAATGCACCATTCTTCTCTATTTACCTATAATTTTATTTTCTATAAATTATTACGATATAGATATTGATTTAAAACATTTTGTTTGGAATATTAAATTAGGATTTTCAGGGGTTAAGATAGTTATTTATTATTCTATTCTAAATTCACATAATTTTCTAATATTTAAAGCGCATACGTTAAGATTTGGTATATAATAAAATCAACCCGTGGTTATAGTGTTTGCTTCGATTCAAATTATGAGATAGTTTGTTTTAACTTTTTTACATTATCTAAAAAAGAACTTGTAGGGATTCCTACAAGTTCTTTTTGCTTTTCTTATTATATTTAAGAAGAGACTGTCAAATATTATATCGAAATGTCCGCATGATAGACATGGTGCCAGGCTCCTCCTTATACTACACGGGGTGTCACCATATCATTTCGGGAAAATTGTACCTTTTGATGTGATTTTTTTAAGATGGTTCATATGTGAAAGGTATAACCGCATTTACATATTTTTACAAATTATAAAACACGCTGTTAAATATCCAAATAAAAACCCAAAAATATCATGAACATGTACCGATATCACTGAGTTTTATGAGTTTAACATTTTGTATCTTTTATAATAACCTCTTTCTTTTTAAGAAGAAGCGATTCTAAATATCAACATCTGTAATGGTATTATCAATGTTTATTTCCATCACTTTAGGTTCTACAGTTTCCGCTTCACTTTTTTGGCTGTTGAAGGTACTCTCTACAGGTATTTGTCTCCCTGTAATCGGGTTATAGGCAACCTCTACAGGAACTACTTGATCAGTAGGCAAGACTTCTATCCATTGGTCGAAAACTTGGAAGTTCTTATCTTTATTGTTAGGATCCCGATTTAAATCATTTGGGTCTACACGGAAGCCACCTTGTAGCGGATAAAATCCATGCTCAAAGACCTTTTCAACTGGAGTTGAAGTAACTTTGTTATCATCATTAACTTCAGTTTCCGGAAATGTCTGGACTTGATTAGATTCCTCATGTTTCTCAGCGACTTGCATACAAAGAAAATCGATTGCATTTTTTATAGTGACTGTTTCTTCGCTTTCTAGCTCCAACTTTGTTTTGATTTGATTCAGTTCATCTTCTGAAGCCATATACTCAGCATTCAGGCCATCAATCCCCTCAATATTAGTATTTTGTAACCAATTCAAAGCAGCTTGCTCTTTCCCAGGACGAATAGGAATAACTGCTTTAACCCAAGGGGCGTTGAGGAAAGCATTTCGTAAATTGTCACCATCTAATTGTAAAAGCCAACCTAACGAACTACCCATGGGCGCAGGAGAGGACTTTTCTGTAATCAAGTAATTATCCGACCGCAACTCACTGTCAGACCAAGTAATGAGGTTATCGTCAAGCCGTTTCTTGATATCCTGTACGTCAAAATCCTTTTTATACCTACGGGGCTTCCACCACTCTGGAGCGACAAAGTACAGCATCTTATCAATATCAAAGATAGAATTGATTAACTCTGAGAGAACGTGGCGGCTACTGTCGCTTGCCTGGATGTACTGATCATTTGTCATCAAGGAGCTTATCAGCTGTCGGTAAATAATGATACGTTCTTCTTCACGTAAATCTTCAAATTTACGCTTATTGATATCTCTAGCAAATTCTACGCGCTCCTTAACAGCTTTGTAAAAAGCTTCTTTGGATTTGCGCATATATTCCCTGTTTGCAGTCTCACCAGCGCGTTTTTTCTCTAAGTTGGCATTTTTAATTTCTTCTCTTTTGGCTTGAGTCGGTGTATATTTCAATGTAAAACCAACCACGAAGTCAACGCGCTCATCCCAAGAAATACCTTGAGGACCTGCAGTGACACCTATTTCAAGCTGTGCTTTATCCTTAAATCGAGCGCCAAAACCCCAAACTTGTGTGAAATCTTTACCAGAAGCCGAAATCTGAACAGCTGGAATATCTTTTTCCACAACGACTTCAAAACCTTCTGGTGGCGGCGGAACATCGAATATAGAAAGTGTTACAAAGTCATACTTTCTCGTTTTACCAAAATTCCACGTTACGTTCGTCGCTTTACACGGAATATATTGATCAGGAGGTACAGAGATTTCCGTTTGATCAGGCACTTGAACAATATCAGTCGGTTGTGCATAATGAACCAAGTCTGCGAGTCCAAGGTCTTTACCAGGGGTATCAACAAATGTTTCCCAACATAGATAAGTTCCGATATCCTGTACCTGTACACCAACTTGTCTCATTTTTCTGCGCAATTCATAGTTAATTAGTTTTCCTGTGTTATTAGCTAAAATATGGCGTTTACTTGACGTATCTGTGACCTCACTTACAGTTTTAAAAGTCGTTTTATAATTTTCACGTATTTCGCTCGATAACTTTTCACTCTGTGTTCTCATTCTTTTGTGAGTTGTTTCCCTAGACAATTGTTGTGTCTTGTCCATGTTCAGGCTTGCTGTAGCGGAAGCGTCTCCAGTCCCCCATGATTGATTCACGGTAGTTGTAAAACCTAATTTAAGATCTTCTTTGTTTTCTTCCTTCACCGCTTCACTTATATCATCCTGGTTCGTTTTTGCAGTCTCTATCTTTTTCGTTTTTTCAATAAGTGTTTCGATTGTTCTCTCGGTAGTAGTCTTTCGAGTACTAATCTCAATTAGTTCTACTGTTGATCCAGGGCTTAGCCACACGTGACCTGTTGGAGTCCCAAGAAATGTATCCAACTCAAAGAAATACTGTCGGAATAAATGGACCATGCCAAGCGGAGATAATGTCGCGTCTGTTACATCCTTTTTGGGATCGAATGTCAAGTAAGGATCTGTAAAATCAATGTCTTTCCTGTTTAGTGCTTGTAAGAAAGAGTGTCTTGAATCTATGGCCATCTTATCAAAGAAGATATTGTTTAGCTCATTAACGCGACCATTTGCAACTAGCTCTTTGATAACACCTGCAATTTTTGCTTCATTTTTAATACCACTCCTTACGTCCTCTTTGCAATATTGCAATTTTTCAAAAGGAAGTAAAGAATCCTCCGTGTCCGTGGCTTCTTCAATCGGAATAATCTGATTTTTCTCGCAACAGTTGATTGAAATTTCATTGTAATGTTCAAGAACCTTGGTTTTAAGGATTTCTGATAGAAAATCGTTATTGACAAGGCGTTGCCAATCATCTTCCGTAACTGGTATTTTCCCAAAATCTTGAAGTGTTTGACTAATTTGCTGAAGTACGATGGAATCCTGAGGAATTAACTTGGGACCAGCAAACCCAGCCGGTCCTAAGTTAGGAACTGCAACTGTACAGTCATCATTAAAATCAATAGTTATTTCATCTTCAAGGTATGGACTTAATCGAGAAAATAATCTTTTATGATCATTCTCGGTATTTTTTTTGATTCGATCATGCTTCCTTTTAGAATTCCAGCCAATCAAGGAATGATAAACACCGAATAGCTCACTAGCATAAGGTAAGACTGCTTTATAGTTGGATAAATCTTTTATTCGCTTCATGTTTGACATATTATGTACTCCTTTCATCTTAGATAAAGATTATTTATTATGTGATGGCTGGCAATAATTTAGCCGTCTACTAAATTAAATATTCCCAAATTTCAAGGGAGATATGTATTTTTTAAACTTATAAAAATATGGTTCATGTTTTTATAAAAAACTTGATAAATCAAAATCTACAGACCATTTTTCCTTCAACTTTTTACAAAGCTTCATGTTAGTCTCTCCTGTCAACACTAATCCAACTAGGGTTGCTCGGATAAGCACCCGAGATTAGGATTTTCAACAGTTCCTGAAGCATTAGCTAAAAAAGACTTGCAAATTTTCTTCAAACTATAAACAAATCAAGTTTAATTTCCATTAGTTCAAAAGTATAAAGCTTCCTTACTATTCGCAAATTATGAATACACTACAAAAAAAGCATTGCATTTATTATGCCTAAAACAAGTAAACACTTGAACACATATCGGAGGGATGCAAATTGAGAATGAATTTTACAAAATTTAAATGTATGCTATTCTATGCAAGCGAAATTCACGGCAGACAATTGCCTATGGAGGCGGCCTAGATGGGGAATAATGATATTGTCAAACCAGTGAAACCTACGCCTGGCACCGTAGCACCACTGAAGCAGATAGAAAGGCCAACAGTCCTAGCACCAAGTAAGATTACACAGCCAGGACAGCCATTTACAAATAGCTGTAGCATTGACGCCACCGAAATCGCTAAACTTCCGCATCCAGGAATTGATATTGGGTGGCCCAACGAAAGAATAAAGCGAAAGAAGCTAATCGACAATGCAAAGAAATGGTTTGATGGCGCACCCGAGCCTTCGTCAGGTAATATTGTCGTACCCTACATCTATGGCCGTTGTGCATTCGATGACATTGCCGAAGCTCTTGCCACAGCAACATCGTCCGAACATCGTATCTATCTGATTGGTTGGCATGTCGAACCATGGACGCGTATGAAAAATCCAACCAGTGGCACTCCTCCCGTGAACACACTTCTTCAAGATTATTTGAAGAACACGAAAGCACAAGTCCGTGGTTTATTTTGGAACACGCCGTTCAAGGGGAAACCTGGTGACAACAAAGCAATCGCGGACTTTATCAATAGTCTACCAAACGGTGTCGCTCTTGAAGACGACCGCCTAGTTCCAGCCGATCTACCCTATCGAGGCCCGAACGCTCACCATCAGAAACTCGTCGTCATCAGCGGAAATTCTGGTCTTGTGGCTTTCCTCGGTGGAATGGACTTGAACAATACACGGGTTGACGTGGGCGGGATGTCGCCCTTGCATGACGTACATATCCGCTTGAACGGACCATCCGCAGCAGAAGCCCTCAGCGTTTTTCGCGATCGTTGGTTGGACCATCCATCAACGCCCGCGCTGGATAAAATTAAATTCCAAATGACTTCGGATGCTGTGAGGAAAGATTTTTCACATGTTGCCGCCTTACACTTACAATCAAGAGACATGGACACGTGTACAGTGCCAGGAGGAAAAGCCAAACCGAGAAGGATGCTAGTTTCAGTCGGGCGAACCTTTCCAAATCTCACGAAATTCAAACCTGGAGACTCATATAAGTTTAAAAATCCCGACCAGTCTGCTTGGCAACTTGTCAAAAATGGCATCATCAATGCACGAGAGTATATCTATATCGAAGATCAGTACCTTGTAAGTCGCCGTGTGAAGGACGCTCTGGTCGCAAAATTGAAGGAGCCAAGCTTCAAATTTCTCCTCATTTTGATGAGTAACTCACAACATTTTGAGAGCAGCGACAATATTGATAAGAACGAATTTCCCTATCTAATTGGCGTGCGCAACGAGTTTCGTACCGACTTAAAGAAAATTGATCCACAGCGCAAAAAATGGCGCATGTTTAGCCTAAAAGAAACAAAGGATTCAGGCCGTAGGATCTGGTGCGGCGACTTTGTACACTCGAAGCTCTGGATAATCGACGACGAATATGTAGCTATTGGGTCAGCAAATTGCGATGATCGTGGATACACTTACGACACTGAAATTATGGCGGGCATTACGGAAGAACCATTGGAACGTGCAGCAGGAGGAAGGTTCGCTCGTGATCTTCGAATCGCACTCTGGCGTAAACATCTAGGCCTTCCTCATGCCCAGTTCTTTGATATAGCCACCGGGTTGAGGCATTGGCTTAATCCTCCCCCTTCTGCTATGATTTATGATTCCTCTGATCTTGAGGAGAGTCCTCTCTTAAACAATACAAAAGGATTAACAAGAGAGGACTCAAATGCAAATTTTGCCTGGACCCATTTGTTAGATCCTGATGCAGACAAACTCTGATTTTTGATAACCTTTATAAAAATGTATCACTTGAGATAAGGGCGCAATATACTAAAAAACCTTAGAAAAAGAGAAAACCACTCTTTTTTCACGCCATCGCAAGCAGAGGAAGAGTGGTTTTCATAAATATAAACGATGAATTGATTCCCTTTCACTTTAAAAAATTTTAAACTTTTTTATTTAGATTGGTACTTCCATTTTTCTAGTAGTTTCATTCATTTAACTCAATAAATGAAATCATCTTTCTTTAATCATATATTTATTTTAAAAAATATCTTAAATAAATATATCTCTTATATATTTTAAAATATAGATAAAAATTAAATAGGAAGAGCAAATATGGTTTTATTTCTAATATAACAAGGGATTTGAGCATGTTATAGCATAAAAAATTATAAAAATCCTTATTACAAACATTGGTTGCTTTCCCTTTCAATGGAGTTATAAAGAAAAATAGTAATTATTCATTTTAATTTAACGTACAGAAAAAAGTTTAAATGTGTCTAAACGTACACCTTTTGGGAATGCGAAAAACTATTGAAGAACACACGCCAAAAGGTGCAAAAAACACTTTTGGGACACTTCAAAACAAAAATGTACCTTTTGATGTATTTTTGCACTAGAACCACAAAAAGTTCATTTGGGGGTAATTCTGAATTCTTAAGTTGATGGATATAGATTATTAACTTAAAACATCATAATTTCAATTGTCTAAAGAAAACGGTCTTTCATTAATATAATAAATGGAAGGTTATTCGATCCCCTATATTTGGATATGCGAAATTGCATAAAAAAACATGTTTAAATAAGACGCACTTTTATATATAACTAGAGGTAGAGAAGGGAAATTATTGTTTAGGGTTAATTTAAAATTTTTAATTTAATCGATGTATGGTGGTATTCCTTTAAGAGAGAAATTAAGCAGTTAGCCTTTGCTAATCGCTCTTTTATTAGAGTTATTTAACTGTCCTTATTAAGATGAATATCCGCATAAGAATCTTTATATTTAGGAAGGAATAAAAAATGAAAAAAATCGTATCAACACTATGTATAGCTGGGGTGACTTTGACTATTTTAGGAGTATGTCCTCAAAGTAGTTATGCTCATCTCGATCAAATTGATTTAAAAGAGAATGATCCTATTACTGCAAGATGGTCTGCAGAAGCTCCGTATCATTCTGATAAAAGTACACATTTATGGATTGCAAAACAAGCTATTGAAATTATGAAAACGGAATCTAATATTGAAGCAAATAAGCAGGCTGTGGACTTTTTAAATTATCCACAATATAAAGATCTATTTTCTAAAGGATTATATGATGCAGATTATAATGCGGAGTTTAACGATGGTGGAACAGGAATAGGCGGCGTTTTTTAAGGCGGATGGAAATCTCATTTTTATGATCCTGATACTAAAGAAAATTATAGAGGAGAAACAAATCCAACGGCTCTTACACAAGGTAAGAAATACTTTTATGAATCTGGAGAACATTTACGAAATAAGGACTATGAAAAAGCTTTCTATTACTTAGGAGTAGCCACGCACTACTTTACAGATGCTACTCAACCTATGCATGCAGCAAATTTTACCGCAATTGATACGAGGGCTATAAAATATCACAGCTACTTTGAAAATTATGTTACAACCATTCAAAATCAATTTGCAGTCAATACTGGAGGGAACTATAACAATTCCCTATCCACACCTGAAGAATGGATTGATTATGCAGCTCGAGTAGCTAAACCTGAAATCCAAAATATTACTAATGATAAAACATTTAAGTATTATAATAGTGGTAAGGCACAATTGTGGCAAGAAATGGTTACCCCAGCTGTGCAGCGAAGTTTAGGAGAAGCTCAGCGCAATACAGCAGGTTTCTTAAATCTGTGGTTTAAAACTTTTACTGAAAATGTGAAAGCTCCAAGTATAGAGACTGCATTAATCTATGATATAGAAGGAAACGTCATAGAAGCAGGGAAAAACTATTATATCGTACCAAGTGAATCTCCTTATCAAGGTCTAACATTTGAATGGTATATAGCAAATCGTTACGATTATGTCACACTTGCAAATAAAGAAAACAATGGTTTATCTGGTACACCTATGGAATTTGAATTCTACAAAGAAAATGATGCAAAGCTACACCACGGGGAGAGTATATATCTTCGCATGAAGCACTCAAATTACGACCAATTCCAATATTTAAATTGGTCTAATTATTCTAGTTGGATTCACCTTGCTCAAAAATCTGATAGTTTAGCTGATTTTAAAGTTAAAATTAACCTGGATAATCCTACAGAATATAATATTTTTACAGACGATTATCCATTAAATTATGAAAATATAAATGCAAAGAAAAATTGGATTGTACTAGGTGAAAAAAAACAAAAACCTAGCTCATGGAAGTTTATCCCTGTTAGATAACCTAAAAAAAACACTCGTCCTTAATCAGAACGAGTGTTTTTTTATTCCGTATAATACTTAAAATCAATAGTTATATCACAATAAACTGGTAAAAACATATATAAAGGTATATAGAAAAAAATGAGACACTTCCTAAAAAGGATACCGAAAGGAAATTAACAAAAACAATAGATGGTATACGGCATAAACATGGCAAGAATTCAATTATAAGGAGTATCAGCTATATTAAAGGACCTAAACAAAGTGAAAGAAATGGAAAAGTTGGTGGACATAAAGCATACGAAGCAATACAGATCATGATTGGTAGGACTATGATGCGATGAGTATCAATAAAACAAGAATTTTAAGGATTAAGTGAAATGTATGAGAGACAAAATAAAGTGCTGATGTCTATTTTAGATGAACAAAAATTAGAGTCTATAAATAATATTTTGTACTGTGCGATTGCTGAAAATAAGAGAGTATACATTTCATATCAAATACAAAGCATGTTCCGAATGGGGAAATTATGATTAGGTGTCGAAATAGTAACAATTTTGTTACTATTTGTTGATATATGTCGTTTTAAATGTTATATTTATAATAACAAAGAAAGAGTAAACAAAAAACCCTTATCTAGTAATGTTTCAGAATTTTTAGTTTCCTCTACCTATGTACTTCTTGTGTCGAAGAAGTTTGTGCATTTTTTTCCACTCTTTCTTTGTTCACCCTACATAAGAAAACAATCTGTTTTTATACAGGTTGTTTTTTTTTTGCGTTATAACGTCTAGCAAAAACATGGAGTGGCTTTGCAATATGTTTTGTAATTAGACTTGTAGTTTACTTCAATTACGGTTAAAAAAATAATACCTTACAAAAGGAAAATGCAGTATAATGAAAAGGCTGTTGTCCTATTAGGGCAGCAGTTTTTGTCGTACTGGTACAAAAAATAATATCACTGTCTATACTGAAAGTAATGAAAAAAGTACGTCACTTTTTTCATTATTAGGATATGGTTTGTAAGGGGTTATGATTAAATGCCGAAAAAGTAACAATTATGTTACCTTTTGTTGATATATGTCTTTTTGATGCTATATTCATAATAACAAAGAAAGAGTAAACAGAAACCCTAACTAGTATGATATCAGAATTCTTAGTTCTATCTAATCGATCTACTTTTTGTGCTGTATAAGTTTTTGTCTTTTTTGCCATTCTTTCTTTGTTTTACCCTTAAATGAAAACAATCTGTTTTTATA
Organism: Bacillus cereus group sp. N11; assembly: GCF_016483605.1. Lineage (NCBI taxonomy): Bacteria > Bacillati > Bacillota > Bacilli > Caryophanales > Bacillaceae > Bacillus > Bacillus cereus group sp. N11. The sequence continues at coordinate 6,197 of NZ_JAEHBN010000009.1, read as the reverse complement.
CAGGTTGTTTTCTTTTGTAAAAATATAATTTATTTTATTATTTTAAAGTATTTGTTTAATTAAGACATGTACTATGGATTATAATATTCATTGTTCATTTACCATATAACTATTATATAATAATTATATGGTTTTATTTTTAAAAAAGATTTTTGCTAATGATTTACATATATAATATATCTAGTATGTTATCTTTTTCTTTTTTAAGGAACAAAAATATGATGTAGCATAATGAAAAAGTTGCTGTCCTAAAGGACAACAACTTTTTTCTATACTGGTGCAAAAAAATTAATAATTTCATTGAGCAAGACCATCGTTATTTAAAATATCTGGGTTTCAAAAACTTCGCTATAATTCTCGCACAATAAACATACAAAATTAGTAGTGTAGATCAAAGTATTGGTTCAAACTATTGGTTTTTATGATATTTTAATCCAAACATTTTATATGTCTATGATATTTCTCGTCCATTAATTGGCTGAACTGGTCGGTTATTCGTTGGGAATAATTTATGGAACACTTTAATTTGTTTTTTGGACATCTCTATTGTCTGTTTCATCACAATCCATTGGACATTTTCAGTACAAGGAGGTGTGGTCAAAGACCCCATGTAACGGAATGATGAATGATCTGAAGGAAGAATCTGTTTTATATCAATGGTATGTTGCACATCGGCCTTTATATTTTTTCGGTGCGGGAGATTTTGCCACATTGCTGTAAAACCTTCGTTTTTTTGTCCTTCTTTTATCATAATACCTACTACTGCTAACTGACCTTGATCATTTTGATGGACTAGATGTAATTCCATATCTGCATGTTTTCCTTCAAATTGGTGCTCACTTGGTGTATGAAAATGGAATTGTTTTAATGTGTAACGATTTCCTCCTAGCGTGAGATAATCATCAGAACTATTTGCTTTTCCCTCAATACTATGCCCATTATTTTTAATAGAAAATGATATTGGTTGATAGTTTATTTGCAAAGGATTATTATCAACTGTTGATTTTATTTGTTCTGTTTTGATATCTATCGGAGATTGTTCTTGCCCATTTAAACACATTTTGTATTCTGGTTTCAATTCTCCCCAGTGCTCTGAACCAGTAGTCCCTTCATATGACCACTGCGTATTTTCCTTCGTAGATTGTTTTTGCGGAGCCTCTTGTTTTGCTGTGTTACATCCCATCAACACTACACTCATTGTTAATATAAGGGGAGTTTTATAAACAAACTTTAAGCTTTTCATACTGTTTACTCCTTAGATGATAAAATATTGTATTTAAAGAATATTGCTTGTAACTAAAGGTTCTGTTACAAATTCGCCAGAAATATTAAGAATTTAGAGAAGCATTCCTCGATTGTTATGCAATTTAAATTATTAAATAGAAAAATGGAATACGGAAACTATACAGTTAATTTAGGAAAAAAGGAATACCTACGCTTCTTACCCAAGTTAGAAAACCTTTATACAAAGTCAGGTTGCAGGCGATAATTTTTAAATACTATGAGAAATGGAAGTAAGAGCATATTACATTTCTATCGTTCTATTTGTCTTCATGTAGTACTAAATAGAATAACTTCTTACCCATACCCAAAATCGATTATGTAATCTAATTATGATTCAAATTACTTAACCTGGTCATATTTAGTTGGCATTCCTGTATTCATTCCGAAGCATGGATGTTTTGTCATTCTTATATTCATCATCCTCATTTATAATTGATATTGACTTTCATTTTAGATTAATTATAATTATATATAAATTATTAAAAAAAAATCAATATAGATTTATATTCTTTGATGTGATACTATGTATTTCTGGTTATGTTGAAGAGTTTTCAACAAGAAGTTATTTTCCTAAATCTACGAAATAGAGAAATCAGTTTAATTGGATCCACCTTCCATCAACATCAAGCTAAAAAACAACCTAAATATAAAAAGATTGAATTCTCAAGATGAAAATGTACAATTTTGTTTTAAGTGCGTCATAAAATTTTTAAGTTGATGGAGAGATATGGTGACCTCTACTAGTTAGTGGTAATATTAATTTGTGAAAAAAATGTCGAATTTGTGAGAATTTTGTGATTTTTTGTCTTGTGATACTTTATATTTAGTGCTAAACTCATAATACAAAGAAAGAGTAGCCAAAAATATCCCCATCCGAACAGAAAAGACTGAAGATTCAGTCTAATTACTAAATGAATAATATTCAAGTTTACTACTCTTTCTTTGTTTTATTTTATATATAGTATTGAACATTATAAATAGATAGCGAGGTGACTGGAATGTAATTATTCGGTAAAAGTAGAGGATAAGTATTCTGTTGTTTTATGACATCTTAAGGAATAACATACTTATTACAAATATTTGTAGAGAGAAATGAGACGTTTTTTTCAATCTAGTAATGAAAATTTGAGTTCATACAAATAAATAAACAGCTACAAATAATTATGAATCTAGTCAACAAACTGAGAATTTCATTGAAGATTCGGTATAACGAGATTTAGCCATGGAGTTTATTATTCATGCAGATTTTAATTAAGATTCTAAATGCATAAGTAGACCAAAATTGATAAACGTTTTTGGTGATCTTTTTGAAAATTATAAGACTATCTAATTAAAAATCCGAGAAATGATTTCCAAGTGACATTTGAATAAACAAAATTATTTGTGATTTATATTTTTACTAAATGAATCAAGAATTAGGTAGTGGTTTAGAACAATTATTTAAGGACAATATTTTGTTGTATATAGGAGGGAGTATAAAATAAGGATCTTATCTCAAGAGGGGTATTAATTTACGTTTGGTTTCTTTAATTACAAAATCAATTACAAAAACTACAAAAACTATCTTTGGCATTTAAAAAGCCCTATATTACGGATGGGAGCATGAAAGAATGCCTATAGGAGGGGGAAAAAGATTCTGGTGAATAATGTTATAAATCATTTAAAAACGCGATTGAAAAACTGAATATATTGATATCATGAATATAAAAACAATAAAAAGTAATATCAATAAACTAATAGGGTTGAAATAAAAACATTATTAATCAGAAATGTATGCTCAAAATAAGACGGTAGATATGATATAAAATCTCGGGATTTTATAGGAATGATGAAAAACGTAACTTCGCCAGTTACAATTATATCGAAAATTGTTTAACTTGTAAATATTAAACTTAGTGAAAGTAATGTTACATTAAAAAAATGAAGTTTAATAGAGTACAAGTGAATTATTTATAGAAATTTGTTTTCAAGTTTTATGTGTATAACGATTAAAAGAAATGGAATACCATCAGCCTATAAAGTCATTGTCATTGCATATTCATATTAGAGCCATCTAATTATAACTGATAGGAGAATGACATGATCAAGAGAGTAACTTCGATTTTTTCGATTCTAATGCTTTTTATATTTACTATAGGTCAGAGTTTCACATCCATAATAGCAAATGCACAGGAGTTAAATACAACAGGATTTGTTGATAGTTTTACAATCGATAAGACGACGCTTAACTCCGGAGAAACGACAAGAATGGCAGTACAGTTTAGTGATAAATCTGGGAATCAAATGAAAGCTGGAGATACATTAACATTAACATTACCTTCAGAATTGAAAGGATATAGTGGAACTATTCCATTAAATAATGATGCAGGTATTAATTTTGGTACTTGTCAAATAAAGACAACTAATGTTGTATGTACATTTAGTGATACAGTTGAGAAACTTAAAAATATTAGAGGGAATTTTTATTTCCAAGTTAAAGCAATTGATGTTGCACAAGGACAAACGGTAACAACTGAAACGAATTTAGGTACACAATTAGAAAAGAAAACGGTAACGATTATCGGCCCGACTGGTGGTGGAGGTGGCGGATCTTCACCATTTTCATATAAAACGGGTAGCATTCAACCAGAAAACACAAATGAAGTACAATGGGTTTTAAATGCAAATACTTCAAAACAAAATGTAGATAGTGATATTGTTTTGGTTGATACTTTACAAGAAGGGCAAACGCTTAATCAAGATAGTCTCCGTATTGGAGGATTTGCCGCTCCAATGACACCACAAGAATTCCAAGCTCAAGGTTATGGAACGGTTACATTTATTGGTGATAATGGATTTAAAGCTATTATCAATAAAGATAAAGCCAATGGTCTTACTTTTGTTTTTCAATATAAAGCAAATATAACTGATAGTGGAAAGAAATTAGAAGCATTTTATAATAATTATACCGTAGACTACAAGGTTACAGGTGAAGAGCAAGTATCTAAATCAGATAGTGTTAGTGTTAAAAATATAGATCAGGGCGGCGGTGCGCAAGGCGACTTACCTCCTAAGGGAACGTTAAGAATTGTGAAGCACATTGCCGGTGATGAGACAAAAATTATACCAAATGTTTCATTTAACTTGTATACGGAGTCAGGTCAGCAAATTGGTAGTAAGTATACAACCGATCAACAAGGTATGGTCGAGGTTCCAAATTTAGACCCAGGTAATTACTATGTACAGGAGATTGCAGGTCCAAACTATTTGGATTTTGATCCTCAAGTAAAAGTACCTTTTACCATTGATGCAAATGCTGATAAAGGTGTAAAGCTTGCTATTCCGAATAAAGTAAAAATGACATCTGTTTCAGGAACGAAAACATGGAATGACAACAATGCAACAGATCGTCCAAGCTCAATTCAAGTAGACTTATTGCAAAATGGGAACGTAATCCAAACAAAAGAAGTAACAGCAGCAAATAGTTGGAATTATACATTTGCAGACTTAGCACAATACGATATGAACGGTGTTGCTTATACGTATACAGTAAAAGAGCAACCGGTAGCGGGATACAAATCAGAAATAAATGGCTACAACATCACAAATACAAAAGTAGCGAAAATGACAGTAGAAGGAACGAAGAAGTGGAAAGACGGAAATGCAACAGATCGTCCAAGCTCAATCCAAGTAGATTTACTACAAAACGGAAATGTAATCCAAACAAAAGAAGTAACAGCGGCAAATGATTGGAAATATTCATTTACAAATGTAGAATCATATGATGTGAATGGTAGTGCCTATACGTATACAGTAAAAGAACGACCAGTAGCGGGATACAAATCAGAAATAAACGGTTATGACATTACAAATACAAAAGTAGCGAAAATGACAGTAGAAGGAACAAAAACGTGGAAAGACGGAAATGCAACAGATCGTCCGACAATGATCAAAGTAGACTTACTACAAAATGGTCAAGTAGTTGCGACGCAAGAAGTAAGTGAAGCAACAGGCTGGAAATATGGATTTAAAGACTTAGCAGCATATGATGCCGAAGGAAATGCATATAAGTATGAAGTAAAAGAACAACCGGTGGATGGATATAAAACAGAAGTAAACGGTTATGACATTACAAATACAAAAGATGCAAAAACATCTGTTTCAGGAACGAAAACATGGAATGACAACAATGCAACAGATCGTCCGAGCTCAATCCAAGTAGATTTACTGCAAAACGGAAATGTAATCCAAACACAAGAAGTAACAGCAGCGAACGGTTGGAATTATACATTTGTAGACCTAGCGCAATATGATGCAAATGGTGTTGCGTATACGTATACAGTAAAAGAAAAACCGGTAGCGGGATACAAAACAGAAGTAAATGGCTACAACATTACAAATACAAAAGTAGCAAAAATGACAGTAGAAGGAACAAAAACGTGGAAAGACGGAAATGCAACAGATCGTCCGACAATGATTAAAGTAGACTTACTACAAAATGGAAATGTGATCAAAACACAAGACGTACTAGCAGTAATAGGTTGGAAATATATATTTGCAGATTTAGAAGCATACGATGCGAATGGAGTAGCTTATCAATATGAAGTGAAAGAACACCTAGTAGCGGGATACAAATCAGAGATAAGCGGTTATGATATTACGAATACAAAAGTAGGCCAAACAACGGTAGAAGGAACAAAGACATGGAAAGACGGAAACGCAACAAATCGTCCAGAAATGATCAAAGTGGACTTACTACAAAATGGTAAAGTAATTGATACAAAAGAAGTGAGCGCAGCGAGCGAATGGAAATATGCGTTTACAGACTTAGCTGCATATGATGTTGAAGGAAATGCGTACAAGTATGAAGTAAAAGAACAACCAGTAGATGGATATAAATCCGAAGTAAAAGGTTATGACATTACAAATACAAA
>NZ_JAEHBN010000087.1:0-247 GCF_016483605.1 Bacillus cereus group sp. N11 | reverse complement strand
CAAGTAAAAGTCTATAAAAAAAACTTGTTATCTGCAAACACAATACATATGAGGTAGGAGAAACAAATTCTTCTACTCCGTAAAATGTATTGAGTCGTCAAGCACAAGACGCAAAAACACATTTGAGAACTCACAATCTGACTCGTTTGGCAAGAAAACGAGAGCCCTGTCTGCTATAAGCACTGGATACGGAGTCGTGCTGGCATACTTCAATATTGCACGTCAACGATACTAGAAATAGACTTCC
>NZ_JAEHBN010000086.1:0-247 GCF_016483605.1 Bacillus cereus group sp. N11 | reverse complement strand
CCCCCCCCCCCCCCCCCCTCCGTCCCCCAGCCCACCCCGCCCACCCCGAGCCAGTTTGTTATCTTGCACACGTAGAGGTCCGTTAGCTACTGTGTTACCTTGAACACCTTGAGGTCCGGTAGCCCCTGTGTTACCTTGAACACCTTGAGGTCCGGTAGCCCCAGTCTGACCATGAGCGCCTTGCGGACCTGTAGCTCCTGTAGCACCAGTAGCGACATGAGGACCTTGAGCTCCGGGGGGGGCGGGG
>NZ_JAEHBN010000085.1:0-248 GCF_016483605.1 Bacillus cereus group sp. N11 | reverse complement strand
GGTGAGCCATGAAGGATTCGAACCTTCGACCCTCTGATTAAAAGTCAGATGCTCTACCAACTGAGCTAATGGCTCATTTTGAAAGTGGTGCCGGCTAGAGGACTTGAACCCCCAACCTACTGATTACAAGTCAGTTGCTCTACCAATTGAGCTAAGCCGGCTTGCGATTTCAAAATGGTGGCTCGGGACGGAATCGAACCGCCGACACGAGGATTTTCAGTCCTCTGCTCTACCGACTGAGCTACCGA
>NZ_JAEHBN010000084.1:0-248 GCF_016483605.1 Bacillus cereus group sp. N11 | reverse complement strand
GGTGACCCGTACGGGATTCGAACCCGTGTTACCGCCGTGAAAGGGCGGTGTCTTAACCACTTGACCAACGGGCCAAAAATTTAAAAACTTTTTCCAAGCTTCCAACCGGGGTTGAACCGGTGACCTCTTCCTTACCATGGAAGTACTCTACCAGCTGAGCTATGGAAGCATAATGGCTCCGCAGGTAGGAATCGAACCTACGACCGATCGGTTAACAGCCGATAGCTCTACCGCTGAGCTACTGCGGA
>NZ_JAEHBN010000083.1:0-249 GCF_016483605.1 Bacillus cereus group sp. N11 | reverse complement strand
CCCCCCCCCCCCCCCCCCCCCCCCCCCGCGCCCCCGGGTGTCCCGGTTTTGGAGGTTGAGCCGGTTGCGCCTGTGGCGCATGTTGGGCCTGTTGGGCCTGTTGGTCCTGTTGGTCCCGTTGGTCCTGTTGATCCTGTTGGTCCCGTTGGTCCTGTTGGTCCAGTTGGTCCTGGTGGACCTGTTGGTCCTGGTAGACCAGGTGGACCTGGTATACCAGGTAGAGCTGGTGGGGCTGGTGGGAATGGAAGG
>NZ_JAEHBN010000082.1:0-250 GCF_016483605.1 Bacillus cereus group sp. N11 | reverse complement strand
TTTGCCAAACTATAAGTGTTAACGTGTCGCAATTTCAACAGCATTACGGAATGAATGCGCAGGTTGCTGCTATAGAATGCATATATGCATTTTTGTAAAGAATAATGAAGAAATATGATGCGAGATATTTAGCTCCTGGGCATCATGGAGATGATAAAGTAGAAACGATTTTAATGCGCCTTCTACGACGGAGTACTCCGAAAGGCTATCAAGGAATTGCAGTGAAGCGTCCTTAACATCTGTCTCTTAT
>NZ_JAEHBN010000081.1:0-250 GCF_016483605.1 Bacillus cereus group sp. N11 | reverse complement strand
AATCTGGTCGATTGAAGTAGCCACGTGCCAATCCTACTCCTCCAAGGTAAAGTTCCCCCGACACCCCAATTGGGACCACCTGTTGATATTGATCTAACACATACAACTCTGTATTATCAATTGGACGCCCAATTGGAATAAGCATTGATTCTTTTTCTAAATCACAATCATAATAAGTCCCATCCACAGTCGCTTCAGTAGGACCATACAAATTAATTAACTGTGTTTGCTGAACATTGTAATAGATCCA
>NZ_JAEHBN010000080.1:0-251 GCF_016483605.1 Bacillus cereus group sp. N11 | reverse complement strand
CCCCACCCCTAACCCCCACTCCACCCACCTCCTCTTCCGCTCTCTCTAAGCGCGGCTCAAATCCTACGTAGAACTCATCCACAACCTCCCCCCAACCCGCACCCCCTCCCTCCACTCCACCAACCCCCCCCGCCACGGACGGACCAACCCTCCACACACCTTCCCTCACTCCTAACTCTAATCCACCTTCCCAATGCTCCCCCGCCACACCCCTAAACCCCCCACCCAATACCCCACGCCCCCCCATAAAC
>NZ_JAEHBN010000079.1:0-256 GCF_016483605.1 Bacillus cereus group sp. N11 | reverse complement strand
TTCCTCTAAGGGGGATTTTCTTTGAATCTTCGCAATTCATTATTCGCTTTAGTTGTTGGAGCGGCAGCATATCAATATGCTGGCAAGGAAGATGTTTTTTCAAAACGCTATATGAAAAAAGCACGTAATATGTTTAATTCTTATTTATTAACGTAAAAAACTATCTTGATTATTTTGTAGTTTTTTTATGCGCTAGTATGAAATTAAAAAATTACAATTTGATTTTTGATTTATGATATATCTTAAAACGTAATTC